>CALCPB010000551.1 GCA_937897665.1 uncultured Halomicronema sp.
AACTTCTCCTGTCAGGACGTTATTCCGAAGTTCCCACCAAAAAGGGAAGAGTTTTTTAAGCAACTCTTCCCCCATTAAATCTCTATGTACTGATCCTTAACGACCAGGTAACAGGGCGATGGGATTCACAGCACCTTGACTCGGGATATGAATCTCAAAGTGCAGGTGAGGCCCCGTACTGAAGCCAGTGCTACCCATCTCAGCAATTTGCTGACCTTGACGCACCTGCTGACCAGGACTCACCATCAGGCGACTGTTGTGGGCGTAACGGGTGAGGCTGCCATCAGGGTGACGAACATCCACCATGTTGCCATAACCGCCAGAATTCCAGCCGGAGCTGACGACCACACCGGCACCCGCCGCGTAAATCGGTGTCCCCACAGGGCCAGCAATATCAACACCTTGGTGCATGCGTCCCCAGCGCCAGCCATAACCAGAAGTCAGCACGCCTTGAGCCGGCCACATGTAGCCGTCAAAACGGTTAGGCGCTTCCGGTAAATACTCATCTTCGCTAGGCAAGATGGGCATTTCTGGAGTAACGACTTGACCAACCGGGTTCTCAATGACAGGAGCATAAACTTCAGACCCCAGAGGAGCTGCTGCCAAGAGCTCTTCCTCAGCTAGAACCGAACTGTCATTCGGTTCAGCCAGCGTGGCATCTCTTTCATCAGAAAATTGAGGATTAACTGCAACCTCTGCCGTTGAGTCAGCAATACTGATCGACTGCTCGACGTCGTCGGCACCAGCATCAAACACCTCGCCAATTTCAGTGGAATATTGAGCCACCGAAGTGGACGCCGCGTTCGAGCTAGAACGGCTGGCCTCAGACACTTCAGACAACAAGTCTTCCACAAAGGGATCAGCGATCGCTGCAATCGTCCCTGGTTGCTCTGACGCCTCCACTGACGCATCAGAAGGCTCTAGGGCGATGGATTCGCTACTTTTGTCAGCTGCCTGCACTTCTTCATCAGATTGAACCGAGGGTGCGGCCATTGCCAGCGACTGCTCATCCTCGATTAAGCGCTCACTTAGCCACTCAGTCCCTGACTGAATCACCAGGGATCGTTCATCAGGAATGGTCAGCGCTTCGCCAGCCACGATCACATCAGGATCAGATAGCTGATTAGCCCGCTGCAGAACTTTTGGATCAATCCCATAACTGTTAGCGATCGACCAGATCGTCTCACCAGCATCAACTTGATGCACCCGCGTGGCATCGCCGAAGGTGTACAGCTCAACTGGTGCAGCTTCAGCTGCAGGAACCTTAGCTAAAATCTCAGCCTTATCAGTCGTTGGCTGAGGTGCTGGCAATGACTCCAGCGCTGTGTCTGGCCATGTCGGCTCTGACTCGACTGTAACCGCAGCCATAGACTCAGAATTAACTGCTGATGGCATTGCGTCTTGAGCTTCTAAGGAGACAGCAATTTCCTCCTGAGCTGCCACCTCGGGCTGCCGAGGGGTCAAGAAGGCTGTGAGGTCGTAAGAAGCAGTCGCCGAAGCATCTGAGGCTTTTAAGGTATCAAGCTCAAGGTCGGATGCACTCGCATCAGTCTCTTGGGATTCTGAGACAGCATCAGCTGCAACCGAGCCTTCCAATGCTTGAGGAGGCTCCAGAACAACCGCTGTTTGCATATGCGAAGCAACAACAGCTGGAACCTTCAGAACCTGACCAGCTTGAATTACCTGATCTTCCGCGATACCGTTAACCGCTTTGATGTCATCAATCTCGACACCGTGCTGCTGGGCAATATCCCAAATGGTTTCACCATCGAGCACAGTGTGGTAACTGGCAGCAGCCCCCTCTGGCCTAGAAGAACCAAACGAAGGTAGAGGTTCGACATCACCAGATACCGCAGGCAACGCTGCTAGCTGCCAAGAATCAGCGGCCTCTGAACTGGGAGCTAAAGCTCCTGCAGCACCTAGGGAAACCGCTAAACCTAGAGCTGTAAAGGAAGCTCGAACCTTTCGACCAGTCTCAACGGATCCTGTGGCGCTTTGCACGGGCACAAATGCGCTTGACCAACTCTGCGTGTCAGGGACAAAGTCCTGGGTAAAAACGGGGCTCAAAGGATAATCCTCCTCATAACCAGAGCTCAACAGTTTCAACAGCCCTCCGAACGGAGAATCTCAGCTATATGGCTGAGAAATAAAAACTTTGAAACTAAGGCAATATCCACAATCCTTGGGTAAGCAAAGTAGCTTCGAGAGCTAACGATACACTGCCCATTCACTTTAAGCAAGTTTACATGAGTGGATAAAAAGATCAAGAAACCTCTGATTCATTTGACCATGCTCCAGATGTAAATGAATCATCCTGATACCTTGAAGTCATTGCCTAGAGAGAGGTTTGTCGATGTACTTCAGACTCTAGGTAGTTGATGATCCGCTGGAGTAGAAATCTCGTATCGGCTTAGCTCAAAAACTCGGAGAGGCGTTCTATACATCCCTCAAAACGATTACATAGCAGACGCTACAGCCATAACTTGGGATGATTAAAACTGATTTATGAACGCTTTCTGTAGATTTTTGCCTTGACCTGGAAAGCCCCTGAGCCTGCACTGTGAGTGATAGAAAATTCTTATTTCTCAGTTTGGTGATTTGTAGCTTAGAGAACGAAGTTTCTAAGCTGATTGTTGTTAAAACCTCAATCAACCTTGAAAAGGTGAAATCAAGCTGATTACCGATCTAGAGAGCCGAGTGAAGATAACTCTTTAGTGATGAAGGCAATACTTTCTCAATGGCGAGCGCGCGGCTTGCCCCTTGAGTCATCGGTGTTGAAATTACCTGCCGGTTAAGGGCTGATTTGCCGCAACGCTTCAAACAATCCGATCGCCACACTGGCCGATAGGTTCAAGCTCCGCACACCCGACTCGGCCATGGGAATGCGTACTGTGGCACCGCAAGCCTGCAGCATCTCTGAGGTCAACCCCGCTGTCTCTTTGCCAAACAATAGCCAATCGTCAGCTTGATAGGTCATTGCTGTATAGCTAGTCACGCCTGCAGTACTAAAGCCGATGAGCGTGCCTGACTGCTGACGAGCTGTCGCCTCAAATGCTTGCCAGGAATCATGAACATGCAGATCAACATAGGGCCAATAATCGAGCCCAGCGCGCTTGAGGTAGCGATCGCTCAACTCAAACCCCAGAGGCTTAACCAAGTGCAGCGGAGTTTGAGTCGCAGCGCAAGTCCGGGCGATATTACCGGTGTTGGGCGGGATTTCGGGATGAACCAGAACAACTTGAGGCATAAACGGGCAGTTTAGAGCGCAGTAGGAACGAATCAACTCATGAGGTCAGTGGAATCAACTATACGATTTATTAATGATTCACTTTTTTAGGTAATTTTCCCTGTTGATCGCGGTTGACACTATTAGATAGGTATGCGGCTAAGCCATACAGGGCAAACAGAGCTCTTCTGCTAGCACTTGATCTAACGTGGCCGCTTCTTGAATAGCGATCGCTAAAATTTCTGCCACGCTGTGACCTTGGTCATGCAACGCCAACCACCTTTGGGCCTCGTTACCGCCCTCCAAGATTTTGCTGACAGGCGTCAAAAAGCAGCTAAATCCGTGCTGATGGGCAATCGGCCACAGGGTTTCATATAAATCTTGAATCCACTGTTTGGCTGTTAAGGAACGACCATCAACCCAGTGATTCACCACGGCGTCGAGACTGGCCCTAGCCACGGCGCGCTCATTGGCCTCTGTCATTTTGACTAACGCTTCAGCACGAGTGCTGCTGGGCAATTGACTAGCCGTTAGCGGATCTAAAGACGGATCGGCCATCATTTGCAGCAGCCGGGCTTCTAACAAGGCCGTCACCGCCAGCAAATGCAGCGGATTGATCACCAAATCACAAATTCTTAGCTCTAGTCGATTGAGACAGTAGGGGCGGCGATCGCCATTGGGACGAACCGAACTCCACAAATGGCGGACATTATGCATCGTGCCAGCCGCTAGCTGTGCTTCCATCCAATCAATGTGGTGCTGATGGCTCGTAAACAACGGGACGTGCGGCGGCGTTTGCGGAAACAATTGCCAACGGGTGGAATGGTACCCCGTCACCGCATGGTCTAAAAAGGGAGAAGACGCCGTCAGGGCCAAATAGAGGGGCGCTTCTAACCGCACCAATCGGCAGGCTCGCATCAGCATTTCAGGATCAGCAATGCCAATATTGATATGGATGCTCGCCGTGACCACATCCGTATGGTAAGTCTGCTCGATATAAGCATGGTAAGGATTGTGCGGATCGGAGCGCTGAAATTGAGCCGTATCGCCAGACGAGAGGGTGCTGCCAGGAATCAGCGTATAGTCACCCAGTGTCTTTAAATAGCGCCGCAGTGACTGCCGGGGTCTGACCAACTCGCACAGCAATTGCTCGTAGCGGTTGAGCGGGGCGGTGGTGTACTCAACATTGCGAGCGTCGGGTTCTCTGACAAAGCCATCTAGGTTGGCCACAATGCGATCGGAGAAACCAATGATCTCGCCCGCTGGCGTCCCCGTGTAGATTTCGACTTCAAACCCTTTAGATAGCGACACTAGATATTTCTCGCGCAAACGTTCTATTTCATAGTACCGGGCGAGCCCGGATTCTCCCTGAAAAGCGCAATCAACAGCAGCGGGGTCGTCACATCAAAGTGCCACAGGAGTGTCCTCACCTCTAAATGTTGTGGCCAGAATGCAACGCCCTCTATATATAGATATAAAACGCGCAATATATGCGGAATATATGTAGAGGCAATAGTGCTCAAACGTGATCGTCTCTATATATATTCCACATTCCGAACGAGTAACCGATGTGCCAATCCTCCCTAGCAGTCACACTCATAGGCAACTACCGGAGCCGGCGCTGTTGAGAGAAGTTGCCCAGGTCAAACGTCATCACCTTGAAGTCGCCCAATCGCACTGAATATTGTCATCACTCATATGTTCCGCCACTCAAGCACAGCAATCGGGCGATCGCACTCTTTTGCGCCCCCAGCTAGCTGGTCACCATCACTCACCCACATCCCTTGCCCGTCATGCGACCCTCTCGACTCTCAGACTTCTGATTCAGGAGACGAGCATTTTCAGGATCAGTACGCGGCTGATTATGACTCGTTTCGCTGGGCAAACCAGGTCAATCGAATCATTTAACAAAAGTCTATGGGTCAATCGCGAAGCCAGCTTATCTGAGAATGACTTGAAGATACGTGACGATTCACCTTTTTCTTTAAGTTATGTTGTCGCTTCTTGATCCCGATGCTAACG
>CALCPB010000552.1 GCA_937897665.1 uncultured Halomicronema sp.
GTTGAGCAGGTAAAGGGCCACAGCCCCAAGCACAATCGCCGACGGAAAGGTGGGGGTCAAGACCGTGAGCACGGTCGCTTCAAAAACGCCCAGACCACTAGGGGCACCGGGCACCACCAGACCCAGCAGCCAGGCTAGGCTAAACGCGCCCAAAATTCGCCAGATATCGGTTAGCCCCAAGGAACCAAGCGCTAAAAAACACAGTAGAACCCCCACCCCGCGAAAGACGACAAAGCCAATCTCGCCTAAGAGCGGCCAGAGGGGATAGCGCTTGAGTTCAGGAATGTTGGTTTCTGCCTCGGCAGTGGTCGGCGGGATTTCTGTCTGTTTGATTTTGGCCTGCGCTAACCACTTCAGCACCGGGTTCAAAACGCGGGGGTGAATGGCTACAAGGACGCCAACCAAAATCATGCCCTGCAGCCAATTAGCGGTTAAGCTCACCATGGCGAGCGCGAGCGCAGCCACTGCCATCATTAACGGTTCCAAGATTACGCCGGTAATCGCCGTACCTGTGGACGTGTCAGCGGCCCTTAAAAATTGAATGCGCCCGACAAAATGCCAGACATTACCAGGCAGATATTTGCCGAGGTTGGTCTTCAAATAGGCAATGATCGCCCCTTCTCTGGGGATCGGTGCTGCCAATAGCCGCAAAATCCAATACCACACCCAACCCGACCAGATGTGGGCCAACAGCGTGACTCCCAAAGCCAACAATAGTTGGGCGATCGCATAGGGTGCCAACCGTAATGACAAAACCTGTTGCCAGTTCTGGCGCAGGGTATGCAGCACAAACCCCAGAGTCAACGCCAGCACGAACCAGCGCAGATAAGGCTTTGCTCGCTTGAGCAGTGGTTTGACCGACGATATATTCACAGGCTGTTCCCCGAGGCGGTGACCGCTATTCTAGATCCTTCGGACGCGATCTCGGCTCATCGTATCCGGCAGATCAGGGAGCCAGCGATGCCATCAGCGGCAAGGCATAGGCTGCCCAAGCGGCTGATAACTGCGGGTGACTCGCCCGGCCCCGCGAAGCTGACGGTAATAAAAATAGCTAATCGGATCTTGCAAATTCACAATCGAGTCAATGCCAACGCCGTTTCTCCCGTGATCGCGGCCCGAACTGTGCAGATAGTTGCCCTGGCCGACGTAGAGCGCCACGTGAGTGGTGCGATCGCCCGCCCCAAAAAATAGCAAATCGCCTGGCTGTAGCGCTCCTCCAGCCACCGGCTCGGTGAAATCTTGCTGTTGATAAGAATCTCGCGGCAGCATGATGCCCGCTGAGGCAAAGGCCGTCTGCACCAGCCCAGAGCAATCAAAGTCAGGTCCCACCGTGCCCCCCCATAAGTACGTATTTGGCGGGATGGTGGCGTTGTAGGCAAACCGCATCACAGCCGGTAGAACCGCTGCAATGTTTTGAACAGTGGGGGTGGGGGGCTGATAGGGCTGCGGGGCCAACGCTAACGCCGCCACCGATGCAGCGGGTAACCAACCGGCATAATCGTCTTCACAGAGGCAGACCTGAATCGCCTTTGCCAGGGGCGATTCGGGCTTGTGGATGAGCCGCAATTGCCGACCGGCTCGCGCTTGAGTTACCAGCCCTTGGCAGGCTTCAGAACCATATAAATTGAGGTTGGCAACGCAGCGGTATTCTGCGCCCATTTGAATCTCAGCAATACAAACCATCGGGATCCGATTACTCTGGCAATCGTTACTTTAAGCAAACATCTGCGGGGCTCCTGCACGATCGCCCCAGTCCCAGCCGACAATAGAGAATTATAAAAGACCACTCTCAATTATTGAAGGCCATGACATCGACCCGCCCCCTCCATCGCCCCACTGTGAGTCCGGCCCCGCCGCCCTCACTGGCTCCTCTAGCGGTGCCCGCTCGGTTACTGCTGGGGCCGGGGCCATCTAATGTCGAGCCCTCAGTGGTCGCCGCGATGAACTACCAGCCCATCGGCCACCTCGACCCAGCCTATTTGCAAATGATGGACGAGGTGCAGACGCTCTTGCGCTATACCTGGCAAACCGAGAATGAGCTGACCTATGCCGTGGCCGGTACCGGTTCCGCTGCGATGGAGGCGACGTTAGCCAACGTGGTTGAACCCGGTGATCGCGTGCTGGTGGGCGTCATGGGCTATTTTGGGCATCGCTTAATCGATATGGCCGGCCGCTATGGGGCCGACGTACGCACAATGCAAAAACCCTGGGGTCAGGTTTTTTCACTGGCGGAAGTGCGAGCCGCGCTGGAACAGCATCGGCCAGCGGTGCTTGCCCTCGTCCATGCCGAAACTTCGACCGGGGCGCGACAACCCCTTGAAGGCATCGGCGAATTATGTCGAGAATTTGACTGTTTGCTGATTGCGGATACGGTCACCAGTCTAGGGGGCGTCCCCATCTGGCTCGACCAGTGGCAGGTTGATTTGGCCTATAGCTGCAGCCAAAAAGGATTGAGCTGCCCCCCCGGCATTTCGCCCTTCACCATGGGGCCTCGGGCGATCGCCAAAATGGAGCGGCGTCAAACCCCCGTCGCGAATTGGTACTTAGATGCAGCTCTACTGCGCCGCTATTGGGGCAGCGATCGCGTTTACCACCACACGGCGCCAGTCAATCTGACATTTGCCCTACGAGAGGCGCTGCGTTTGCTGGCTGAAGAGGGGTTAGAGGCACGCTGGCAACGTCACCAAACCACAGCAGAAACCTTTTGGGCCGGACTCGAATCGCTGGGCCTGGCCTGTCACGTTGAGCGCGACTATCGACTCCCCTCCCTGACCACCGGTAAGGTGCCAGCGGGCAGTGATGCGAAAGCCGTGATTCGCACCTTATTGCACGAGCACAACATCGAGATTGGCGGCGGCTTAGGGGAGCTCGCAGGCCAGGTCTGGCGCGTCGGCTTGATGGGGGCCAACAGCCACCCTGACCGGGTTGAAACCCTGCTGACAACCTTGGACAAAGTTCTGCATGAGCTGAAGTAAGCGCTAGGAGGTGGCGATGTACGGCAAGATTCTAGTGGCCTTCGGCGAAGAAGACCCGCTTAATCAAAAGGTGCTATCGGAGGCCACCGCGATCGCGGCAGCCGATCATGGCGTCCTGAATTTGCTCCATGTTTTATTGCCGGCGGAGGCGGGACTGCCTGATACCGGCTATGTCACCGCCGACGGCATCAACGCCACAGCAAAGGTCGAAGCCTTTCGGCTTTATCTAGAGCAGTGGCAAGGGTGGCGGCAGCAAAATCAGCAATCGCTAGGAGAGCAGGTCAATCAGCTACAAGCCCAGGGGTGCACCGCTGAGTGGTCGCAAGCCGTCGGAGATGCCGGACGACAAATCTGCCGCGTGGCTAAAGACTGGTCAGCCGATGTTATTGTGCTGGGCCGTCATCAACGCTCAGGCATTCAAGAGATCCTGCTGGGCAGCGTCAGTAACTATGTGATGCACCACGCCAGCTGTTCTGTGCTCATTGTGCAAAATGTCGAGGCTGCTAGCGCTTAGAGATAACTCACCCAGCGACTCGCGCAAAATCAGAATGACCAACCCACTTTGCCCTGACCAGGAACGGAGTGTAATAGCATAGACGAGCCCGGCAAAGGGCGAGCGCGAGCGCTGATGCTTCCGTCATCGAGCCGTTGTCAGACCTTCACTATTCTCTGCCCCTATGGATGAGCTACAGCAACAAATTCAGACATTGATTCAAGATGCCCCAAACGATGGCGTCACCGGCCCCACCGTAGAAGCGATTTCACCCGTATTAGTCGCGATCGCCGAACGGCTCAAGCAGCCTCAATACTATATTTTGCAAACCCTGAGTCAAAGCTGGGTCATGACCACCCTCAGCAACCGACAACAGGCCAGCGTCCGTAAAAATGTGCTGTACGCCTTTCCCACCCTGCAGGATGCAGCCTCCGATCCACAGACCTCAAAAAACCCGCAAATCATGGCGCTGCCGACGCCAGTGACGCACATTCTGTTTCAAATGTTGGCGCTCAAAAGTCTTGATAGCATCATCTTCTTTGACATTCCTGGCAATCTGAAACAAGGCACAGAAGTCCAAAGACAAGAGTTTCAGGCGATGGTGCAAACGCATCTCCAAGAGTCGCAGGGGTATGTTGACCCGAATGCCAATATTGGCTAGAGATCGCAAACGCCCTCGTTGCAAATGAGCCCCAAAACGCCCCCAATCAGCAGATCATGGTGGCAACGACGGGTGAAATTGCAGCCTTTTAGCCCAGCGTCATCGCTTAATGACCGCTAATCATGGCTGGGGAAATCCTCACCTGCCAGTGACCATCAACCGGCTTTGCCTTTGCTAGGGTAGCGGTGGAGAAACTGATTCAACGAAATTGCTGATCACCAGCATTGGCCAGATGGCGTTCGAGGCAGCTAGCGAAACTTTGCCAGCTGCCACCAAAGCGACAGTCTGTTGACAACTGGGTCAGCCAGAAATTTCCGTTGTTTAGCCAACAGCTCAGAAATAGTTTAAGGAGTGAGTGGCGATTATGGCCTCTCGTAGCGATCGCGAATTGCAAGAAGAAATGCAGCGTCTGATGGCAGAAGTTGAAGCCGGTTCACCACCGGTATCCAGAGAGCAGCCAGCAACGTCGTCATCAGCCCCTAAACCGCAAAAGCCCCAGGGATTTTTGACCCAGGTAAAAGCTAATTTTTTCTTGCCATTGTGGATTGTGGCCATTCCTTGGACCCAGGAAATTGTGGACCAGGTGTTCTTTAACGGCCAGTGGAATCTGCCCTTACATCCCCGCAGCCTAGACGGCATTCCAGGAATTTTCTTGTCGGCGGTTTCCCACAGTGGCTTCGTCCATTTGATCAGCAACACTATCGGATTCGTTATTTTTAGCTGGTTGATTTTAGCGAAGAGCCGTCGCGATTACTGGATCACGCTGCTGATTGGCTGGCTGGGGGGTGGCGTTGTGAGCTGGCTGCTAGGCCCAAGCAGCGTTCATGGACTCAGTGGCGTGGTGTACACCTTATTTGGCTACCTGCTGGTCATCGGTTGGCTAGAGCGGCGCGTTGTCCCACTGCTGATTTCTGTCTTTGTACTGATCAATTACAGCGCTACGCTTTGGGGCGTATTGCCTACGCAGCCTATGGTCGCTTGGTGGGGACACCTGATTGGCCTAGTGCTCGGTATTATTGCTGCGTTTGGCGTGTATCAAGAACCGCAATCGAAGTCGTAATCTCACTGATTAGACTCAGCCGCAGAAACTGTTCTCACTCCTTGGTGAGGCAACTTTAATCCCTGATAAGTTGACGATAACCTCTTCTTTAAGAAGCAATGGTAGCTTAAAGAGCGTGATGTATTAAACGATACGAATCTCCTGTATTGATGCATCCTCAGGGCATCTGCGTTCATTGCATCATCAATTTTGAGAGCATCATGACCGGGCTGCAGATCAATTCCACGCTGGCGGACTTAGAACTCTACCAGTATGCGGTTAAGGCGCATTGTCTTGGCCGGAGCGTTTATCAAGTTTTAGAAAATAACTCATTGCTGCCAGGCGTTATTTTACTGACGACTACAGGCGAATTTTGGGGCATGATTTCGCGGCGGCGATTTTTAGAAGCCATGAGTCGGGCTTACGGACGAGAGCTGTTTTTGAAGCGGCCGATCGCGGTTTTATCCCGTTTCGTAGTGCAGGACGCCCTGAAACTGCCAGGTCATACGCCGATCACAGCAGCAGTTCAACAGGCGATCGCGCGACCGCCAGAAATGCTGTATGAGCCCATCGTGGTGGAGTGTCATACCGCCGAGTCGTGCCACTATGCCATGATCGACATGCAGGATGTCTTGCAGGCTCAGTCAGCAATTCATCAAGTCACCGCGCAGCTTTTGCAAGAAAAAACGCGCGCTGAGATCATGCAGACAGAAAAAATGGCGAGTCTCGGCAAGATGATGGCCGGGGTAGCTCACGAAATTCGCAATCCGGTGAATTTTATTTGGGGCAACCTCAACTACGTCGCCGAGTACTTACAGGAGCTGGCGACCCTGGTGAGAGCATTTGATCAGGAAGTCGTCACCCCCAGCCGAGAACTCCGTCAGCTGAAGAAAAAAATTGACTTGGAGTTTGTTTTAACCGATCTGCCCCACGTGATCCAAAGCATGGAAACTGGGGCCGATCGCCTGCGAAATTTGGTTACTAGCCTGCGGACATTTTCGCGCATGGATGAGGTCAGACGTGAGCCTCTTGACCTGCATCACAGCCTCGATAGCACGCTACAAATTTTAAATAACCGCCTTAAAGAAGGTGTCGTTGTGCAAAAGCACTACGCCGACAATCTGCCCAAAGTGTCCTGCTATGGCGGTCAAATTGGGCAGGTTTTTATGAACGTCATCAGCAATGCCATTGATGCCCTGTTGGAACATGAAGCATCGCTGCCCCCCGAGGCGCGGCTCAACTTCATCGCCACTGACGACTCAACCTTTGGCCCAGTCGCGATTTGGGAACCCTGTATCACCATCGTGACTGAGCTATGCGATCGCCTCCCCGCTGGGGTGCCCCCAATGCCGCAGCGCAAGGTAGCCCCAGCAGAGGATTCTCCCTGGGTTTCGATTCGCATTCGAGACAACGGCCCGGGCATTCCCCCCGAGATTCAATCGCGGGTGTTTGAAGACTTCTTTACCACGAAAGCTGTGGGCGATGGCACCGGCTTAGGATTGCCTATTACTCAACAGATCGTGGTCGAAAAACATGGCGGCCACTTGATTTTGAGATCGCCCTGTGAGCCCAGCGCGCTATCCACCAACGCCGGTACAGAGTTTGAAATTTTGCTGCCGCTGATGCTGGCCGAAAGCCTCCCTCTGGGCAGGCAACCGGCATCCCTTGAGGCTCATCAACCGACCAGAAATTTGCCATCAGCCATAGCGGCAACCGTGTCTCTATCACCAACGTGAGGGCTCTCACCATTACTGCCGTTTAAGACATCCCAATGACTTTCTTGAGAAAGCCGAGCTTGTTGGCATAGGGCGCATAGCGCCAGGCGAGATCGAACCAAAAGGGCTTTTTAAGCACGCTCTTGCAGTGAGAGAACGTCTCGAAGCTGGCTTTACCATGATAGGCTCCGATGCCACTGTCATCGACGCCGCCAAAGGGCAGCCCCCAAATTGCTACCTGCAGAAAAACATCATTTAGGCAAACGCCCCCCGAAGAGGTCGCGCTCAGCATCCGCGCTTGGAGGGCCTGATTGCGGCTAAACAGATAGAGGGCCAGCGGTTTGGGACGGGCGTTGATTTGGGCGATCGCCGTCTCAATATCGCGATAGCTCATAATCGGCAAGATCGGCCCAAAAATTTCCTCCTGCATAATCGGAGCTTCCCAACTGACCTCGTCGAGCAGGGTGGGGGCGATGTAACGACTCGCGCGATTGGTGTCACCACCAACCAACACTGACTCATTGGCCATCAGCGCTGTGAGTCGATCAAACTGGCGATTGCTAACGATTCGAGCTAAATCAGGGCTCTGAGCAGGCTGATCGCCAAAAAAATCCTGCAGTGCCTTCTGCAGCGCAACAAGCAACGCCGCCTTGATGTCTTCGTGCACCAGCAGATAGTCAGGCGCGACGCAGGTTTGCCCGGCATTGACAAACTTGCCCCAGACAATGCGCTTAGCAGCTACTTCAACGTTGATATCGCGATCGACAATGCAAGGACTTTTGCCCCCCAGTTCTAACGTGACGGGGGTAAGCTGTTGCGCTGCTGCCGCCATCACGATCTGACCGATGCGGGTGCCGCCCGTAAAAAAGATGTGGTCAAACTTCTGCTTGAGGAGGGTTTGGGCCGTTTCTACCCCACCTTCCACCACGGCGACATAATGGGGCGGAAAGGTTGCACTCACCAGTTCAGCTACGACTTGAGAGGTGGCTGGGGCAATTTCAGACGGTTTGATGAGGGCACAGTTCCCCGCAGCGATCGCGCCCATCAGCGGCGACATGACCAATTGAAAGGGATAGTTCCAAGGGCCGATGATGAGCACCACACCTAGGGGTTCTGGCTGCACCCAGGCAGAGCCCGGTAGTTGCACCAGCGGCAAGCCCACTCGTCGCGGCTGGGCCCAGCGAGCAAATCGTTTCAACACATACGTCAGCTCGTCTAGCACTCCGATCTCAAAGTACCCTTCATATTCAGGGCGGCCAAGATCCGCTCTAACCGCATCAACAATCTCAGTCTGACGCTCTAAAATGGCGGCTTTGAGGCGGATTAACTGCTGCCGTCGAAACTCAATGGATTGGGTTTCGCCAGTCGCGAAAAAGTCTCGTTGCGATCTCAAAAGCTGAGCGATTTTGGCATCTACAGGGGCATCAGGGGGCGAGAGGGCAGTCATCACACTTCCACAGTTAGCGATTTCACAATCATAGAAAAAGTTCGCGAGACCTGGCATTATACCAGTTCGCCAAATTACAGCTACACATACAAGTCGGCTTCGACTTCGCTCAG
>CALCPB010000553.1 GCA_937897665.1 uncultured Halomicronema sp.
GATGTTTACCCCCCAAGATGCCGACAGCTCTAATTCCAAGAACAACGCCAAAACAGCCAAGCGCCAAAACGGAGCAGCATCTTACCAGGTGCAAAGTAGCGCAGCGGTAGAGCTGCTGCCAGTCAAGACGATTCCCAGCCATTTTAGTCAGGTCTATGACGCCGCCGAGCGCGACTTTCGCATCGTGTTTGGCTGGGAGGATGATCCTCACCGACGGAATTTTGTGATCGGTCAGCCTATTGATATGGCGGTGCCCATTTGCTTGGATCTAGACCGCTTTGTCGAACGCAGCAACGGCATTTTTGGCAAATCGGGCACGGGCAAGTCTTTCTTAACCCGGGTACTGCTATCGGGCACGATTCAGCGCCAGGCAGCGGTCAATCTCATCTTTGATATGCATTCGGAGTATGGCTGGGAGGCCGTTAGTGAGGGCAAGCACTTCAGCACCGTCAAAGGACTGCGGCAGCTGTTTCCCGGCCAGGTGCAGATCTTCACCCTTGATCCCGAGGCGACCAAACGGCGCGGCGTACGCGATGCTCAAGAGCTTTACATCAGCTTCGACCAAATTGATGTAGAAGATTTGATGCTAGTCCGCACCGAACTGAATCTGTCGGAAGCCAGCTTAGAGAATGCCATCATTCTGCGCAACGAGTTTGGCAAGGGATGGATTAACCGGCTACTAACCCTAACCAACGAGGAAATTCAAGACTTCTGCGAAACCAAGATGGGCAACAAGTCTTCCATCAAGGCGCTGCAGCGTAAGCTCAATCGCCTCGCCGATTTGAAATATATTCGCGCCGCCTGCCCCCACAACTATGTCGGTCAGATTTTGACGGCCATCAACGAAGGTAAGCATGTGGTGGTGGAGTACGGTTCGCAATCCAATATGCTGTCTTAATTGTTACCCACTAATGTAATTGCGCGCCGCATTCACGCGATTTATGTGCAAAAAGCTGAGCGATTTTTACAGACTAAAAATCCGAGCGATCGCCCCCAACAGCTGATGATTACGATCGAAGAAGCGCACCGGTTTCTCGATCCGGCCACGGCGCGTCAAACGATTTTTGGCACCATCGCCCGCGAGATGCGGAAGTATTTTGTCACGTTGCTAGTCGTCGATCAGCGACCTTCGGGCATTGATAACGAAGTCATGTCGCAAATCGGTACGCGTATCACGGCCCTACTAAATGATGAAAAAGATATCGATGCGATTTTTACCGGAGTGTCGGGGGCACAAAGCCTGCGATCGGTGCTGGCTAAGTTGGACTCCAAGCAACAGGCACTGATCCTCGGTCACGCCACGCCGATGCCCGTCGTCGTCCGCACGCGGGCCTATGACGCGCAGTTTTATAGCGATATCGGCGCGACAGCTTGGGATGAAATGCCCGACGCGCCCTTGTTCAAAGCGTCTGAAGCCGCTAAGGCCGACTTGGGCTTTTAACTCGGCGATAGGCGATCGCTCCCTGCCGACAGCAAGTTGCTCAAAAAACATTTCAATTGCAGAGTTGGCAAACTGCCCATCCTGGCCAGCAGGCGTTTCTATTCTGAGGATGTTATTCCCGTACAGACCCCTGATAAATCAGGATTTTATCCAGTCCAATTCTTGTCGGTCAAGTATCTTGCCTCATTGAGGATAGGCAGCAAGGAAGATTCTCTAAACAAAGAAAAAGTTGAAGCACGCTTTTTTAGGATGGGTCTCTCTTGAAACTCCGTAGAAACGGTGCATTACAGCCAATCTCCTCTTGTTAAACCATCATCTCTAAGGATGATGGTTCCAACGATCCCACGTCATTTCATCTCTATTCTTGATGGTCGCAGCCACAGTCTTCTAGCCAGCACAAGCATCAATATTCAATCATCGAAATTTTGACAACCCAGTCAGTCCAGACCATATCCTTGCGACAAAAACGGTACTCAGGGCGTCATGTCGAAGAGTTTATCGGCTCACTCTGATTAGATTTTCTGTAGGGTGCAACCGCCCATCCGTGAGAACTTCTGATTTGACCTCAGACTGTGATCCTGCAGCCATCCACCATGCGGTAGACTACTGGGGTTTGCATATCAGACTTTTTGCGTTTTTTTGACAGCCATAGGGTCTTCATTGACGAAACTTATCGTAAAGACACCTTCAGATACACCTGTCTCGGCTGAGCTAGCCCTGCGCAGGGCTAGTTTTGGCTGTCGGCTGATGCAAGTCTGGTTCTATTCGAGGCTATGAATGACTGCTACCCTACCCTCTTCTGCTAAGGTGCCTACCCTAGCAGAATCAGCTTCAGCGCTGAGTGACCTGAAGCTGAGCGACGTAATTCGGACGATTCCTAAATCTTGTTTTGAAAAAGACTGGCGCAAAGCCTGGTTTTCAGTCTTGATCACTCTGGCTAGTGTGGCTGTAGGCAGCGCGGCGATCGCGCTCTCGCCTTGGTATTTACTGCCCTTTGCCTGGTTTTTCACCGGTACTGCCGCCACCGGACTATTTGTGATTGGTCACGACTGTGCCCATCGGTCTTTTGCAAAGCGTCGCTGGGTGAATAACTGGATCGGCCACATCATGATGATGCCCTTGGCCTATCCCTTTCATAGCTGGCGAATTCTGCACGATCATCACCATGTGCACACCAACGAGCTGCATGTTGATAACGCTTGGGAGCCCTGGACAGTCGAGAGTTTCAAGGCCGCCCCGGCTTGGCTCCAGTCAGGGTATCAGGCCCTCAGAGGACGCTTTTGGTGGGTCGGCTCCATTGCTCACTGGGCCGTGTTGCACTTCAACTGGCGTAAGATTGCTGGGGCAGAGCGGCGGGCTGTCAAAACGTCTGTGCTTGTGGTTGCAGCTTTTGCTGCCGTCTTTTTTCCCACGATGTACTTCACCGTGGGTCTATGGGGCATTGTGAAATTCTGGCTGCTGCCTTGGCTGGGCTATCACTTCTGGATGAGCACCTTCACTATCGTGCATCACACCATCCCCGAAATTCAGTTTCATCCGACGGCACAGTGGTCAGCGGTACCAGCGCAGCTAGCGGGCACAGTACATTGCACCTATCCCAAATGGGTCGAGGTGCTTTGTCACGACATTAATGTGCATGTGCCGCATCACATTTCGGTGGGTATTCCCTCTTACAATCTGCGCGCTGCTCACCAAAGCCTGATGACGAACTGGGGCGAGCATATCTATGTCCGGCAGTTTTCGTGGCAGCTGATGTCGCAAATCACCCGCAACTGTCATCTCTATGACGCTCAGACCGCCTATCGTCCTTTTTCCAGCGTTCGCTAGGTTGTTGGCATCGCTCAATCGTCGCTCAGAAAACTGTCTGGTTCACAGGCAGTTTTCTGAGCTTTAGCCTTCGCAACTCAGTTTCTCTTGCTGTCAATGATTAGCCTTAGTGAGTGCTAACTCGCTCGTTGCTAGTTACCCCATATACGGAATATCAACACCCCAGTGCAATTACACTCTGCTCCAAACCAACCGGCAAAACTGGCTGATCTCAGCCCGCATACTCCTGCAGGAGAACTGCCGTTTACCCTCAAAGATCTGAGGTCGGCGATTCCGGCCTATTGTTTTGAACCCTCAGTAGCGCGATCGCTGGCCTACTTTTTCTTCGATCTGGGCATCATCGCCGGTCTCTATGCCGCTGCTGCTGCGATCAATACTTGGTGGTTTCTCCCCATTTTTTGGTTTGCCCAGGGCACGATGTTTTGTTCGTTGTTTGTTGTATGCCATGATTGCGGTCACGGTTCATTTTCTAAACACAAGTGGCTGAACAATCTGGTGGGCCATCTCAGCCACACGCCGATTTTGGTGCCCTATCATGGCTGGCGCATTAGTCACCGCACACACCATGCCAACACAGGCAACATCGACACGGATGAAAGCTGGTACCCGGTCACCGAATCCAAATACGACGCGATGACTTGGCCCGAAAAGCTCATCCGATTCTATTTGCCGTTGCTGGCCTACCCGATTTACCTGTTTCGGCGATCGCCCAGTCGTCCTGGCGGCACGCACTTCTCTCCCAGCAGTCCACTGTTCAAACCTTCGGAAAAGTGGGACGTGTTAACCAGCACAATTTGGCTGATTGGCATGTTGGGTCTACTGGCGGGGATTGGCTATCAGTATGGGCTCGTCTTCTTGGCAACTTACTACCTCGTGCCCTACGTCATTTTTGTGATGTGGCTCGATTTGGTGACGTTTTTGCACCACACTGAGGCTGATATCCCCTGGTATACCAACGATGATTGGTATTTCTTAAAAGGCGCATTGTCTACCATCGATCGCGATTACGGCATCTTCAACCCGATTCACCATGACATCGGGACCCATGTGGCCCACCACATCTTCCTGAGCATTCCGCATTACTACTTGCAGGATGCAACAGCAGCCATCAAGCCCGTACTCGGCAGCTACTATCGCAAATCCACTGTGCCTATCTGGAAAAGCTTTTTCCGCTCCGCCAAGGCTTGTCACTTTGTGGCGGACCAGGGCTCGCCCGTCTATTACCAGCCTCAGGGCAAACATTAAACCGTTAACGCCGCTTGCCAAAACGGCGTTAACGGTTTTCCATTAGCCAAAGTTGATAGTGAGGAGCGCTCGATCAGCGCTCCTTTTTTGTGCCTGCGACAGCCAAGGGGCAACTTTGTAAAGATTATGTCTGAACCCATGACATTCTGCAGGTTGCGTCAGGTGTCTGCGGTTAGTTAGAGAAGGGTGGTTTTATGGTGATAGCGACGTGTGTGTTTAATCCCCAATTATGAAATTAGATGAGTCTGCGATCGCCGCGTTAGGCGGTTCATTACGTCCCATCAATCCCGATTTGATGAAGGCGGCTGAAGACAATACTGAGAAAAGACGGATTTGGTACCAAGGGAACGAGCCCTACTTTGATGTCACTATCGAGATGCTCGGCGACACCATCACCTGGTTTCAAGTCACGCTTAGAAGCAAGGTCGTTTCCTGGCGATCGCCCAACGCTCTACAAACGGGTGAAACAGACGAGATGGACGTGCCCCCCGACGTCGGCTATTACGCGGCCAGTAAAACGATTCGCGATGGCGCTATGATCAACTGGCCCTTGGTTGAGTCTATTGCCAAAATTTTGGCGCAAAAGCCCGATGACTCGCTCCTTGTTCAAGCCAGTAATATGCTGCAACAGCAGCTCGCGGCTCGTCCAGAGAATTCCTAAGCCTGGCTTGCGATACACTCGGCGTGGGCCAACTGTCTAATGACGGGGCCGTTCACGCCATCATATTGACACCATGCCGATTGACAGTATTTTAACGGCGCTGCAAGGCGGCCTCATCGTTTCCTGCCAAGCGCCAGCCACGTCGCCGTTGCATCAGCCTGAGATGATTGCAGCGATGGCCGAAGCAGCGGTTTTGCAA
This sequence comes from uncultured Halomicronema sp., assembly GCA_937897665.1. GTDB lineage: Bacteria > Cyanobacteriota > Cyanobacteriia > Phormidesmidales > Phormidesmidaceae > Halomicronema. The sequence continues at coordinate 5,374 of CALCPB010000553.1, forward strand.
GGGGCCGTCGGGGTGCGCATTGACAGCCCCGCCCACATTGCCGCCGTGCGGCAGCGGGTATCCGTGCCCATTATTGGCCTTTGGAAGCAGGTCATTGCTGGCTCTGACGTTTACATCACACCGCAGTATTGTCACGCCGAAGCCGTGGCCTTCGCTGGAGCCGATATTATTGCGATCGACGCCACGCTGCGCCCTCGCCCTGAGGGAGAAACACTGGCACCGCTGATTGAGCGTATCCGCACCGATCTCCAAAAACCGGTGATGGCTGACGTTGACACTATGGCTTCGGCAACGGCAGCAGTCACAGCCGGAGCCGATCTGTTAGGCACAACGCTCTATGGCTATACCTCGGCAACGGCTGATTTAACACCTCCAGGCTTTGACTTACTGACTGACTTAGTGAAGCGGTTGCCGACCCCGTGTCTGTGTGAGGGAGGCATTGCGACCCCAGCCGCCGCGCGCCAGGCGATCGCCCTAGGCAGCCATGCCGTCGTGGTCGGGACGGCAATTACCGGCATTGATCTGCTAGTGCAGCAATATTGTCAGTCACTCTCAACGGCCACAGCCTCAACCACACCCTAGACACTGGGCACAATCACGCGGGTGATCGACTGATCACGGCAGGGGGCATGCCGTCTCTTCCCTGGTCAATCTATCCTGACTTTCTGGGTGGCGGCTCGCTGGGCGACTCCGGAGCGGGATAGGTGACATTAATTTGGACTTTTTGCTCATACAGCCGATTCATCCACTGCGGGTCGATGTTGAGGTGATACATCAGCTTTAAAGCTTGGTTGAGCAGCGCCTGATGATAAACGCCGCGACTGCGGTAGCGTCGGGCCGAAGTCACCACCGCCGCTGGCAAAATTACGGGGGCACCATACCGCCCCAGTTTTTGACTCAGCGCCGTATCTTCAAAAATATCCATCTCAGGGACGCCACCAATTTCTGTCAGCAGCGATCGCCGCACGGCCAGACAGTGATCGAGATACAAGATGCGTCCAAACTGGGGACGAACAGCCGTTGAATACCAGGAGGTATATCGCAGCAGCCAGTGGTCTAGGTCAAACTGATGACGAAAACCACTCCACATCACTTGCGGATCTTGAAAGGTCTGATCGATCAGGGTTTTAGCCTGCCGAGGTGGTAACAGCGTCGCCGGATGGGGGAGCAGAACCACCTCGCCCTGACTGGCGGCAATGCCCACATTCAGACGCTGAGCGCGATTGGTGACCGCAGATTCGATCACACGAATTTGCGGGACTTGAGCCAGCAGCTTGTCCGTGCCGTCAGAACTGGGACTGATGACAGCAATCAGCTCCTTGGCCCCCGCTTGGGCCACCAAGTTCTCAATAATTTGAGGCAAATAGCCATGGCGAATCTCATTCAGGCAGGGCAACACAACTGAAATCACGGTCAAAACCTTAGGGAAATTGCGCTCTCTAAAAGTAAAGCTTAAGCAATCTCGATTAAGGTTGAAAATCGTTTACGCTGCAATCTGAATCGCTATGGGCCAAAAGCCCTGGTCTCAGAACACCGACTGGCGAATATTGTCTCCGGCTATGACCCAACTGCAGATCGAAATTCACCCTGACCGCCAAGCCCTCGTGCATCGCGCTCTGGCCCTGGTTAAGGAGAGAATTCAGGCCGCGATCGCGGCGCGCGGCACCTGTGCGATCGCCCTGGCAGGCGGCAGCACCCCCAAACCGCTATATGAAGCCCTCGCTGAGGCCGATTTGCCGTGGGCTCAGCTGCAAGTTTTTTGGGGTGACGAGCGCTACGTCCCCGTTAGCGATCCGAGCAGCAATGCCGGTATGGCCAAAACCGCCTGGTTAGATCGAGTGGCGATTCCCACCGAGCAGATCCACATCATGCCGACCCACTTTGAGCAGGTTGCTGATGCGGCTGAGACTTACGACCAGACAGTGCAACGAGCCCTCAACAGCACTCACCCCGCCTTTGATATTGTGCTCCTTGGCATGGGGGATGATGGGCACACGGCCTCACTGTTTCCCCACACGGCAGCGTTGCAAGTCAGCGATCGCCTCATCACCGTTGGCGAGAAATCGGGCGAACCGCGCCTGACCTTTACCGCACCGCTAATCAACCGGAGTCGCTGCGTGGTTTTCATGGTTTCTGGCCGCAATAAACAAACGGCTCTGACTGAGGTGTTTGCCCCAGAAGCAGACGATAACACCTTCCCAGCTCGCAAAATTCGCCCCGAGGGAGAACTGTGGTGGCTACTTGATGCAGATGCCGGTGAGCCCATCAAGACACTACCGGGAGTGCAAGCAGGCTGATTTGGTCGAGGTTTTGCACGCCTTCTTGCAAACTCACAGAAATCTATAGATCGCTTATGCAGCAAGCCGTAGCACGATTTCATGGAGCGCACAC
>CALCPB010000554.1 GCA_937897665.1 uncultured Halomicronema sp.
GCATCACTATCGCTGCTGGGTCGGCAACATGAGCTGTTGAGCTTCATCTTGATCAGTTGAAAAGCGCTTTTTCGGAGGGCCACCGCCTAAAATGCCAGTGCTTAACTGCTTCACCACCACATAGAGAATCGGCACGACGAATAGACTCAGCAGCGTAGCCACCAGCATACCGCCAAAGACCGCCGTTCCTAATGATTGACGACTGCCGGCTCCGGCTCCGGTCGCAATCACCAAGGGGAAGATACTGCTAAGGGTCGAAATAGCCGTCATCAAAATCGGGCGCATGCGCTGTTCTGCTGCCTCAAAAGCCGCTTTAGCAATGGGCAAGCCCTCGCACCGCAGCTGGTTCGCAAACTCCACAATCAAAATGGAGTTTTTGCTCGCCAGTCCGATCAGCATGACCAATCCGATCTGACAGTAGGCGTCGTTAGGCAACCCGCGTAGGGTCTGGGCTAGCAGCGCCCCCAAAATTGCCAATGGCACAGCAAACAGAATCACTACGGGGTCAACAAAGCTCTCGTACTGGGCTGCCAGCACCAAAAAGACAAAGACTAAGCCCAGGCCAAAGATAATCGGTGCTTGGTTGCCCGACTCAATTTCCTCTAGGGATGAACCGGCCCACTCATAACCAATACTGGGCGGCAAGATTTCTGACGATAGCTGCCTCATCGCGTCGAGCGCGACGCCAGAGCTAACGCCTGGCGCAGGGGAGCCATTAATCTCAATCGACCGATAGAGATTGTAGTGATTAATCAGTTGCGCCCCCGTCGCGGGGGTAATAGTGACCAGGTTGCCAAGGGAAATCATCTCGTCGCGCCCTGATCTCACATAGAGTTTGGCAACATCATCCGGGTCGGAACGAAACTGCTCATCAGCCTGCACATAGACTCGGTAGGTGCGCTGCCCCTGGGTAAAGTCGTTGACATAGCGCGACCCCAGATAGGTTTGCAGGGTGCTAAAAATGTCATCGACATCCACATCCAGCGATTTGGCGCGCTCGCGATTCACATTGATCAGCAGCTGCGGCGTCGCAGCAGAGTAGGTGCTAAAGACGCTCTGCAGGTTGGGGTGTTGATTGGCAGCACCAATCATCGCGCCCATATTGGCAACCAAATCGTTCAGGCTTAGGTTGCCCTGGCGATCTTGCAGCTGATATTGAAAGCCGCCGAACTGGCCTAACCCTTGAATCGCGGGGGGATTCACCGGAAACACCCGCGCCTCAGTAATCTGTGAAAACTGGCCAAACAGCTGCCCAATCATGGCCTCAGCGCTTTGACCCGGTCCCCGCTCTGACCAAGGGATGAGGGTGGTAAACACCACGCCACTGTTAGAGGCGCTGCCGGTCAAGCTAAACCCACCCACCGCAAAGGTGGCCCGTACGCCTGGCATCTCTTGAATGATGTCTTCGACCCGACTCATCACCTCATCGGTGTAGCTGAGGGAGACCCCCTCCGGCCCTTGAATGAGCGTAATAAAGTAGCCCTGATCTTCATCCGGCAAAAAGGCCGAAGGCACGCTGCGATAGAGCCAGCCAGTCATCACCAAAAGCGTGACAAAGGCTGCCAGCACCAGCGGCTTCACGGCGTTAAGCCGCTCTAAGGAACCGCGATAATTTTGGCGGAGCCAGTCTAAAAAGCGATTAAAGCGGTCAAAAATGGCCCCCAGCCAGCCACCAATCGGTGGTTTGTTGCGCAGCAGCAAGCCCGACAGGGTCGGCGTCAGCGTTAGGGCATTAAAGGTCGAGAGGGCGATCGCAAAGGCAATGGTCAAGGCAAACTGTCGATATAGCGCCCCCGTCGTACCGGGAAAGAACGCCACGGGAATAAACACCGCCATCAGCACTAGCGAGGTGGCGATCACCGCCCCGGTCAGTTCTTGCATCGCGGCGATCGCGGCGCGGGCGGGCGGCATACCTAAATCTTGAATTTTGCGGGCGATGTCTTCGACGACCACAATGGCGTCATCCACCACCATGCCAGTGGCCAGCGTCAGCCCAAACAGCGTCAGGCTGTTAATCGAGAAGCCAAAGATTTTAACAATGGCGAAGGTGCCAATTAGGGCGACGGGAATCGTCACCGCCGGAATGATGGTAGTGCGCCAGTCCTGCAGGAAGATGAAAATCACCAGAACCACCAACGCCACTGCCTGCACCAGGGTCCAAACCACCTCAGTCAGCGACTGCTCAACGTACTCAGTGGTGTCTAAGCCAATGCCGTACTCCATGCCCGGGGGATACTGGCCAGCTAGGGGTTCCATGGTGGCGTCGACGCCTTGGGCCACCTCCAGCGCATTCCTACCCGGTAGCTGATAAATCCCCAGCCCGATTGCCTCGTTGCCGCTAAACCGCAGGAAGGTGCTGTAGTTTTCGGCCCCTAGTTCAACCCGCCCGACATCACTAAAGCGCACCAGCTCGCCATTGTCACCGGTCTTGATGATCAGATTCTCAAACTCGTCGATGTCTTGAAACCGGCTGATTGCCCGCAGGTCAATTTGAAACTGTTGCGATTCATCGGAAGGGGGCTGCCCGAGCTGTCCCGCGCCCACCTGCACATTTTGTTCTCGCAGGGCATCGACGACATCATCTGCCGTCAGACTACGACTAGCGAGCCGCTGGGGGTTGAGCCAGAGGCGCACGGCGTAGGTTCTTTCGCCAAAAATGACGACATTGCCGACCCCCTGAACCCGTCGCAGCGCATCCACGATGTATAGGTCAGCGTAGTTGCTGAGAAAGATATCGTCGTAGGTACCATCTTCGGTATAAAGGCTCATCGCCAGCAAAATGTTGCTGCTTTCTTTGCTGACGGTGACCCCGGTTTGCAGCACCGTATCGGGCAGCTGCGGCTCTGCTAGCGAGACGCGATTCTGCACATCCACCGCCGCGATGTCTTTATCGCGGCTGGCATCAAAGGTGACGGTGACGGTACTAAGGCCACTATTACTGCTGCTAGAGGTCATGTAGCGCATGCCCTCAACCCCATTGATTTCCCGCTCAATGATGTTGGTGACGGTTTTTTCCACCGTTTCTGCATCGGCCCCAATGTAGCTGGCCGTCACGTTAATTTGGGTGGGGCTAATATCAGGAAACTGGGCAATCGGCAGCGTTGGAATGCTGATCAGCCCGACTAAAAGCAAAATCAGAGCGCAAACCGTGGCAAAAACCGGACGCTTGATAAAGAAATTGACAAACATGAAGCAGCTTTCCTAACAGCAAGGGGGCGATTGCAGCATCTATTCTCGTTATCGTGGCGGAGCAGCCAACGGCGCTGCCCTTAAGGATCTTCGGCCTCAGGTGGCTCGCCCTCCCCTTGCGGGAGGAGGGGCATCCCGTTTTGCAGGTTCAAGATGCCAGAGACGACCACCACATCGCCGGGATCTAGCCCCTCTAGCACCTCGTAGTCATTGCCCTGAATGTCTCCCAGCGTAACGGCTTGCTGGCGGGCCACTTGGTCAGGCACGGGCATGCCATCCGGTGTCGCTTCCGGGGGCGGCAGTTCTTCTGGGGTGCCGGCATCGGCGACGTACACAGACGTTTAATTACCGATGCGGTAAATGGCCGTGGTCGGCACTAAAACGCCAATATCTTCGGCCCACACTAGCCGCACTTCTACCTGTTGCGAATCTTGCAGAACGCCCTGACCGTTCTCAAAGCGGGCTTTGATCAAGACAGTTTGGGTATCCGCATTGGTTTGCGGCGAGATAAAGCTGATGCTGCCGGTTGCCGCCGTTTGGGTGCCATCGGCTGACAATAGCTCAACGGGGAGTCCAATTTGCAGGCGATCGCGCTGCTCGATGGGCACCCGCAGTTCTAACTCCAGGGTGGCGTTGTCAGTGATGTTGGCAATCGTGTTGCTCGGGGTCACATAGTCCCCCAATTTGTAGGCGAGGTCGCCCACCACGCCTGCGATTGGTGCCGTCACAGTGCGGTCTTGCAGATTTTGCTGCGCCGCCGCTTGATTGGCCTGGGCTTGGGCTAATGTCGCCTCCGACTGTGACAGGCTCGCCTGCTGTGCGGCAATTTCGTTGCGGGCTGACGCCAGATTGGCCTGCGCGACTTCCAGATTACGGGTCGCTAAGTCAAGTTCTTGCTGCGATTGCGCCCCCTGTTCGACCAGCGATTGGGTGCGCTCAAATTCGGCCTCTTCTAGGGCCAGCTCGGCTTCTAACTCTGCCTGTCGTGACAGCAGCGACTGCAACGAGGCCGAGGATGCTTCACGGGCAGCGCGGGCCGCCGTCACATTGGCCCCAGCGGCGTCGGCTTCCGCCTGGGTACGATCGGGACTGATCAGCATGATCGGCTGCCCCGGGGTGACGCGATCGCCCGCCGTCACAAAGACCTGCGTGATGCGTCCCGCCACCTCGGGCTGCAACACGACGCCTGTTTGGGCTTCTAAACTGCCTAAAAACTCAGAACTATCCTGCACCGTACCCGTTTGAACCGGTGCCAGCTCTACCGGCACGCCTGGTGGCCCCTGCATACCACTGGGCGGCCCCGAGGAAAGCATGCGCCAAAGCACGACGCCGCCCCCTAGCAGCAAAATACCGAGGCCACCTGCAATGAACCAGCGCCCTTGACCCGACGGGCGGTTGTGAACAACGCTGGAGGACAAAGATTCGGAGGAAACCAGCTTTGGCGAGGTCATAGCCCACACACCTGAATTAAACTGAACGGTTTAGGTAATTTCTAAATATCATAGTGCAACGATCACTTTATTGTTGGAAAATAATAACGTTTTGCAGAACAAATGTTTTATCCGCATCAATCATGGAGAGGTTTGCCCATGACCGATACCCTCTTTGGATAGATTGTAGCCATTGCGGCGGGCACGGCGACGTTATGAACCACACCATCAGCGCGACTAATCATGCGCCGCCTTGACTGCGTAGGGTTGCCGGACTTAAATATGCCTCGCTACGGGAGCTTCTTCTAGTGCTCACCCAACCGATAGCGTCAAACCTGACGACCACTACTAAGTACTAAGTACTCTGGAAACTAAGTTGCTTGCTGTATCGTCGCGATAGTCGCTTGATTCCCCGCTGTCACCGTCCCTTAAAAAACGGGGCTATTCACATCCAGAATTGGGCTGTCCCCTTTTTCAAGGGGGGTTTGGGGAGATCAAGTCTCTGTCACTAACGGTCAGAAACTTAATTGACGCTGCCTTTAGGCTAGTCAGGAAAGACGCGGTAGAGTTCAGTTGCGGCCAGACAACATAAAATATCTGGCCGCACTACTATAAGTAGCTGATTTTGATAGAAATAACTTAAGTTTGGGTGTGAGGCGCACAAGCTCCCACCAACCGTTGAAAGTGTTGCTGTCAAGGCTGTAAAGCTCATTTGCCATGTATAAGCTGAAGGCCATTATCGTCGGGGCCGGGATTGGGGGGCTAACCACCGCCATTGCCATGCAGCAAGCCGGGTACGACGTAGAAATTTATGACAAAACGCGCGAATTGCGCCCTGCCGGAGCAGGCATTTCGCTGTGGTCTAACGGGGTGAAGGTGCTGAACCGCTTAGGGTTAGGCGATCGCTTAGCGGCGATTGGTGGCACCATGAATCGGATGGAATATCGCAGCGATCGCGATGAACCGCTGAGCGACGTCGATCTGCGGCCATTGATCAACCAGGTCGGCCAGCGGCCCTATCCAGTCTCACGCACGGATCTGCAGGGGCTGTTGCTGGAAGCGGCGGGACCGGAGCGTGTGCAGCTGCAAATGCGCTGCGTCGATGTTGAAGAGACGGCGGATCAGGTAACAGCGGTGTTTGAAAATGGCGATCGCGCCACAGGAGATATCCTCGTCGGTGCTGACGGCATCCACTCGGTGGTGCGTCGCTACGTGCTGGGGCATGACCTTGAGCCCCGCTATGCTGACTATGTCAATTGGAATGGCATCGTCGCGGCGCAGCCCGGCCTCTGTGAGCGGGACAACTGGGTGATTTATGTAGGGCAGGGTCGCCGCGCCTCGATGATGCCCATTGGCGGCGATCGCTTCTATTTCTTTTTTGGCTCACCGATGCCTCAGGGCACGTCGGTAGAGCCGAGCGATCGCCAAGCAGAATTAGCGAAAACCTTCGCCGGTTGGCCCCAGCCAGTGCAAACGCTGATTCAAACGCTCGATCCGCTCGCCACCAATCGCCTCGAAATTCACGACATCGATCCGCCCGCTCGATTGGCACGAGGGCGGGCCGTGTTGCTCGGCGACTCGGGCCATGCGACCACGCCCACACTGGGGCAGGGCGGCTGCCAGGCGGTTGAAGATGCAGAAGTGCTGACCCGTTATCTGATCACGACAAATATCAGCGTCGCCGATGCGCTGCAGCGCTACGAAGCGGAACGCAAGGACCGCACGGCGTCTCTCGTGCTGAAAGCCCGCAAACGCACCGATACCATCTACGGCAAAGATCCTGACCTGACGAATGCCTGGTATGCCCAACTTCAACAAGAAGACCCAGCAGCGGTGACCGGGGCCCTCGCCAAGGTGATTTTGGGCGGCCCCATGCGATAAAGGGAAGAACGGTTTCCTAAAAGCCGCCTTCACCTGGACAAGGGCAGGATGACCGGTGCCGTTTATCCCCAAATCATTCCTCAAGCGCAGACACTTATGGCTGGCAAGTTAACAACCCACGTGCTCGATACCGCCAATGGCTGCCCGGCGGCGGGTATGACCATCCATCTGTGGGCGATCGCACCGGACTCGGGCAGTCGCACTCATCTCAAATCCGTGCGCACCAACCGGGACGGACGGGCCGACAGTCCCCTATTAGCCGACGCTGACTTTCAGGTCGGCCTGTATGAATTAGTGTTTGAGGTCGGCCTCTATTTTCAACAGCACGAGCCAACCCTGCCGCAGCCCCCGTTTTTAGACCAGGTGCCGCTGCGCTTTGGCATCGCCGATGCCGACGCCCACTATCATGTGCCACTGCTGACCTCGCCCTGGTCTTACAGCACCTATCGAGGCAGCTAAGATGGCGCTCTACACTCTCGCGGCGCTCAATCAAATGGAGCAGTCGGCCTTTACCGATGCTCTTGGCGATATTTTTGAACATACGCCTGCGATCGCCCATCAAACTTGGTCGCGGCGGCCGTTTGCCGCCGTCGCGGCGCTGCATCAGGCTATGGTGGCCGTCATGCAAAACCTCCCTTATGACCAGCAGCTAGCGCTGATTCGTGCCCATCCTGACTTAGGCACTAAAGCTAAAATGGCGCGATCGTCCGTGCAAGAGCAGGCCAGTGTGGGCCTCGATCAGCTCGCTCCAGCAGATTATCAAACGTTTCAGCAACTGAATCAGGCCTACCGCGACAAATTTCAGTTTCCGTTTATTGTGGCCGTCAAAGAACATACCCAGGCATCGATCTTGGCTGCCTTTCGTCAGCGGTTGACCCATGATGCCGCCACTGAGCAACAAACTGCCCTGGCAGAAATCGCCAAGATTGCGGGCTTCCGACTGCACGATTTGATTGCAGCGTGAGCGACTATGGATGATGCAGTACGGGATAATTGGCGATCGCGTATTCCGTTAGATCTGCCGGAGAACACGCTGGAAAGTTGGGGGCTACTCTCATCTGCGGCAACCAAACACCAGACTCTGAGAATTAGCCTGCCAAGTTTCTGTGGGTTGTTTGAAGAGTAGGCAGTCATTCAGCAGCTCTGCCCCATAGCTGAAGTGTTGGCGGCTCCTATACACCGGAGCTGACGTCGAATTTCTTATGATGCGGCTCTTATACCAGTTCGACAAATTACAGCTACACATACAAGTCGGCTTCGACTTCG
>CALCPB010000555.1 GCA_937897665.1 uncultured Halomicronema sp.
GTACAACACAAGGGAATTCGCGAGTCGCTATTTTAGCTTTTCCCGACAGAAATCTTGCTCATCACAAGGGTCAGCTACTAAACGTTCTGCTCACTCACACCACAGCCGTGTCTGAATCTATGAGTTATTCATTTTCTACACCTTGGACGTCTGCTCGCTCTGCCCTATCGGCCCTGCGCCACGACTTACCGGCTCAACTATCAAATTATGAATTAATTGAGCGCTGTTGTTCACAGCGTCGCCCTGATAAAGCTGCCTTTGCTGAACTCGTGACGCGATATCAAAGCTATGTAGAGCGCTTGCTCTATCATCTCGCGCCAGATTGGTCGGATCGTGCTGACCTGGCTCAAGAAGTGTGGATTCGGGTCTATCGCAATCTCCATAAGCTGCAAACGGTTGAACGCTTTAAGAGCTGGTTGGGTCGCATTACCACCAACTTGTTCTACGATGAGCTGCGCAAACGCAAACGGCATCAATCGCCGTTGTCTTTAGCTGCGCCGAAAATGTTGTCAGACGGCGAAATGGAGTGGGAAGTCGCTTCTGACGCCCCCAATCCGGTTGATACGCTGATGACTCAGGAGTTTTATGCGCAGCTAGAGCAAGCGATCTCCGGCTTACCCGAAGTTTTTCGTACCACTATTGTCTTGCGCGAAATTCAAGGCTTGAGCTACGAAGAAATTGCTGACATTACAGGCACCTCTCTGGGTACTGTCAAATCGCGCATTGCTCGCGCCCGCCATCGGTTGCAGAAGGAACTCGATCTTTATCTCAAGCCTGAGACATAGACTCAACTCATCGGGTATCAGCAGTATTGAACATAAATTCTTATCGTCTGAGTGCTGACTCTGATAAGCGTTGCCATTATGATGAAAAGCGGCTCATGCCAAATACAGTTTGGCAGGGTCAGCTTTTCATTCTGTGCAAAAACTACTGTTGGCAAACAGCGATTGATTGGGTAATTATCTTAAGACAGTCCCTCTAGCCCGCTGGAACTTCAGTCCCTTTGTACAGCGTCTTTGATCGTATTGGCTTAGATTCAAAAGTTGATTCCTAAACTATGAGCGAACGCTATCAACCTTTAGATTCGTCAGGCGGCCTCTCCAGCGCCTTATCCTGTTCAGAGCACAGCACGATGAGTCAACATAGAGAAATCGATGCTACTAAACGTGATCGCTTTGAGTTATTGAGTGCATACCTCGATGGTGAAGTTTCTCCAGCTGAGCGGCGACTAGTAGCAACCTGGCTCGACCACGATGCCGAGGCCCAGTGTCTATACCGTCGGCTACTCCAGCTGCGCCAAGGTTTTCAAGGGCTCGGTCACGAGACGGCAAAGTCCCAAGATCATCTCTACACGGCTAATCGAGTCGTCTCCAAGCTGAATCAACGATTTCGAAGAACTTGGATGGCTGGCATGACCGCTGCTACGGTTGCCGTGGTGGGCATCTTTTCCGGAGCGCTTTATCCGCTTGAGCGTCTAGGCTCAGTTCGCACGGCCACATCGGAGATGACAGACAATTTAGAAATTGCCTTAGATCAACCCCCGATCGCCATTCCAAAACCCGCGATTGCCCCAGGTGACAGTCTGCTTCCTAATTCTGACACCACCCTCGGTCTGTAAGAAGCGTTTCTGTCAGACATTCACGGCATGAGGGTTGCTCGTGTTACTCAATTACCCTGACTAGTTTGAGAGCTTGGACGAACGACAGTGGTCGATGAGCCGACTTCGCGACGTTTCATAGTGAATGAGCGAGTGTTCCATTTACCTGTTTTCCGAGTGTTCCATTGACCTGTTTTCAAACGTATGGCAGTGGTCGAGGAGCTGACTTTGCGACGTTGCTTAGTGATTGAGCGAGTGCTCCATTTACCTATTTTCAAAGCTGCGATTCGGAAAGCTGCGAGCCGGTTGGTCGTCTAGTGTCTGATTAACTGGCAGGGCGGCCCAATCAGGCTGAAAAGGGCAGAGGGCATCGCCAAATCATTCCGTGGGCGACTGCTCGACCGGCTCTGAGTGATGGTTTTTCAATATCTCCTTGATTGATTGCGACATGAGGATTGTTGCGATCAATTTTTTTTGGCGTGAATTCGCAATGAGGCGGCGGTAATGTCGCTATCATTCATCCGTACCCTGGCGCTGAGGCGATTCTCATCGCGATCGCCACTAAAATGTATGATTCGTGATCCCAATCTTGAAACTTTTGATATGATTTTGGGTTGTGTTTTTGAACTAGACAATATATATAGAGTTTTTAAGTAATTCTCTGAGAGAAATTGCGCTATATTTAGCCTACCGAAATCGAAACGCCCCCAAATATGGTTTCACAGCTCCGGGCTTCGCTACCCCTTTCCGCTCCTGATCCTGTCGCTCGTGCCAAGGCACATCCTTGGCTGCATGCTGTCGAAGGGACGGTACAAGTTTTTACCTCACCGCACCGCAGCTTTTTTACGAATGTCATGGTGCAAGCGATGCGAGTCGCAGGGCAAGGCCACGCTGTTTTGATTGCCCAGTTTCTCAAAGGGGGGATTCGTCAGGGGGTAGACCAGTCAATGCAATTTGGCCAAGGGCTGGAATGGATGCGTCCCGATATTCAGCGGGCCATCGCGTCTGATGAGACAACTGAAGACGAACGTGATGCGATCGCCCACCTGTGGCAACACACCGAAACGATGGCTCGGCAGGGCCGCTACTCCTTAGTAGTATTGGATGAGTTGAGTCTAGCGATTCGATTTGGCCTGATCGCAGAGGCGGATGTGCTGACGTTTCTGC
>CALCPB010000556.1 GCA_937897665.1 uncultured Halomicronema sp.
ATGCGCTCAATCAACTCTTCAACCGGTAGCGAAATCGCGCCCATCACATGACGTTCGTTGAACAGGTCGCGATCGCGGATATCAATGATGGTCAGCGCCGGTTCGCCCCAATCTAGCCGTGCTTTTAAGTCGTAAACACGAGCGGTCTCTTGCATCGGAGCTGGTTTAGGAAAAATACCAAGAAAACGTTTCATAGTGGGAAAACCCCTGCGCCAATGGCACTTAAGTGTGAGCTAGCTGCAACTTAACAAAACTTTTAGATTCTCGCAAAGTTATATTGCGCTTATTGATCGGGGTCATCGCTGAAACCCTTTGGCCAAAGGCTCTATGGGAACTATAAAGAAAATTGATATCCATTGGGGATGGCGGCATTGTTCCCACTCCATCCAGGATTGGGGCAGCAGATCTCCCAAAGCGATCGCCTGAGAGTCACTCACCCAGACACAGGTGTGACGGTTAGCGCGGTCAACCTGCATCATCAACTCTCGACAGCGGCCGCAAGGCGGCACAATGCCATCTGCTCTTAACGCCACAATAGACTCGATCACCGTCTCGCGAGCTTTGAGCATATCGGCGATCGCAGCATGTTCGGCACAAAATCCGATGCCGCAGGCCAGATCTAAACAAATGCCGCTGTAGACATGGCCCGATGGCGTGAGCAACGCAGCACTGACCGAGCCAGCGGTCAGCCAATCCCGAGAGAGCGAAAACTGTCCTAAAAGGCGGCTAACTTCTTGCATCAACCGTTTGTCCACCATTTGCTCAAGCCGCAATATAACTTCCTAACCCTGAAACTTGGGGTCTTTCAAGACAGTATTCTACCTTGCCAAAGTTCCGGTCTGGTCAGCTATCCTCAGCCTTTAGACTGATAATCCTGAGAAGAATGGCAAAAACATTGCAGGCTTGTTACATTAACAGCAATAAAATTAATAAGGCTTTTTCACATGAATGGTTCCTCCCCCAGATCCCATCAGAAAAATGTGGCTCAGGTCAAGGTGGCTGTACTGGCTGCTCGTCAGCGCCAACACCAGCTTTTCTCGCAGCGACCAAGCGATCTAGTTTTTGGGTTGGCGGCATTGGCGTCGGCCTGCTCACTGTACTTGCTAGTGCGCTAGCAGCGCGATCGCTAAGCTTCCACGGAGGATTGTCAAAACCAACTGCATTGACTGAATCTGCCTGAAATGAAAACCTGCCGTTAGTCTACGGAATCCCAAAGTTCCTAGCTAATGGTGGGTTTTCAGAGTTTAAATGACTGACGAGTGCCCTGATAACCATCTGCTCAATGGCCTATCGACAGGGCTCTCGATGTCACCGAGTCACACAGGGAAACTGCATAGACAGCGCTCTGTAGAAAAACGATACGGCCTCATACTCATTCTCTGTGATCAGGTTCCTCAGGCAATCTCGTCAATACCGAGCCCCCGAGCTAGACGGATCAGGTTGGTCATCTTGTTGCCAAGAGTTGGCTCAGCTAAAAAATGTAACTTGCCGACTACCCAGATGTCCTACGGCAACGTCGCAACCATCCTCATACATCAGTCTGCGAACGAGCCCAGTGGCTAATTAAGGGACAGTCTATCTCAGCAGATGGTTGGCGATTGCCGTGTTTTGGTGAACTGTTAAATCACGAATCCTGTGTGTAACATACAGGCAAAAGTTGGAATGTTGGAATTAAGGATATGTTGGTTCAGCTAGTGCGCCCTTTAGTGCGGTCTCAAATTCAAATGCTGGCTCGGACGCCTGCCGCTGATTCAAAGCTGACCAATATGGTGGCTCAGTGGTTAGGGTATTTGGGCGTTTATGCCGAAGTTACCCGTCTTGAAACTGAGGGTGAACTGATTCAAGTTTCTTTGAAGGTTGGCCGCCCTGAACAATGTACCGAAACTGAATGGCAAAGCATCTTAGACAACTTGACTCACAAAGGGAAAGCCTTGCGCGAAGACACGGGCCTCACCTATGCGACTATGACACCCGCCCAAAAGGGCAAAGTTCATCGTCTATTGGCCTGCGTATTGCAAGCCTCTAATGACAATCTGGTCGAAGACTGGGATCGAATCACTGGTGAACTCGCCCAGCTCGGACTGGAAGCGTCTCTATTAAATGAGTTGCGCTCTGCGATTCGAGTGCCGACACCCATGGAAGTCTTGATTGAAGATCTACAGCCTGACGTGGCAGCCTTTGCCTTATCTAAGGCCATTGGGATTGCCCTGATGGATAAGCATATTAATGAGGCTGAAGATGGTGCCCTCAAAATCCTGCTGAATGCACTGCAGCAAGAAACGCTGCCTTAAATCGGCTCAAGCTTTGGCCAACTGCGGCGATCGCGGTCGGGCACCAAGCGGCTTTTAGGGTCTAGCTCCGGGCGATCGCTCATCAACAGCAAGTTGCTGATTAACAGCGCATTCAAGGTGCTGGACGCGGCTTCATTCATACAGATCAATTTTGCTGCTGCCGATCGACAAGCCATAGGGGCCGTAAACGTCTTGCCCTAACAGGGCGACGTCACCGCCGATACCGACCCAGATGCCTCTAATGAGCAACTCGCCCACCTTGAGCGGGGCGACTTAACCGATGGGAATTTCCACTCGACGGCCATCGGCAACCGTGACGGTCGCGCTGCCAGTAACCACCACGCCCACTGCTTGGGCCATTGCCGGGGTAATTAACGTCCCTGATGCGCCCGTATCAAACAACATCTCGAACTGTTGAGTGCCTTGGCTAGCCGTTAAGGTAACAGGAACCACTGGCGTTCCCCCCATTTGACCCACAATGGGAATGCTGGTGACCAGGCCAGGAGGAGCATCAGCCGCCGCTGCAGCCGTTGACGCAGCGACTTTACCCGCAGCTTGGCTTTGCGCAGAAGCGAGATTTTGGCCGTACTCTTGAACTTTTTGTTGGGCCACTGAGTAATTGGGGTCAGAGCTAGGCACCTGCTGCATGTAGGCAACCGCCTGCTGCCAACGACTGACGGCCAGGTTCCAATCATCGGTCGATTGAGCTGATTGCCCGATCGCCACGGCGCTTTGGGCACGATTAACGGCTTCATTGAAGTAGTTAATCTGGGGAGCAGTGACCGCTTCCGGCGCTGCACTTGGCGCGGTGGCCGCATCCGCGACGGGTGTCGCCTCGGCAGTACCAGGGGCCGCAGTCTCTCCTTCTCCCTCTGAGGTGACCTCTGCGGTAGACTCCTCTGCTGGTTCTGACGAAAACTGGGAGAGCGGCAGCAGGGAGCAGCTTGATAGCGCGCAACATCCTAATAAAACCAACAATCGCTGCTGCTGTGAACGAGTCATCAATACTTACCCCAGTGCCAAAATCCAGAATGTTTATCGAGAGCGGACGGCGTCCGTTATTGTTAAGAGTGCCCCAAAGGCTGCTTTCACATACTCATCCTATCTACTGCTGCTTATGTTCTCTGACAACCTGATGCCAGCCTTGTTAGTTCTGATGGATGGTTCTACGTACCACGGGTGGAGCTTTGGGGCGCCTGGCACCATTATGGGCGAAGTAGTCTTCAATACGGGCATGACTGGGTATCAAGAAGTCATGACGGATCCTAGCTATCGGGGCCAAATTGTGACGTTTACCTATCCCGAGTTGGGCAACACGGGCGTCAATCCAGAAGACGAAGAATCACATCACCCTCATGTGAGGGGCGTGATCGCGCGTAACGTTTGTAATCAGCCCAGCAGCTGGCGCATGACTCAGTCATTGTCAGACTACCTAAAGCATCATGGCATTCCCGGTATCTTTGGGATCGACACTCGGGCGTTGACCCGCCAACTGCGCGATACTGGCGTGATGAATGGGGCCATTTCGACTGAAATCCTCGACCCGGATGAACTGTTGCGGCAACTGCAGGCGGTGCCGGCGATGACGGGGTTAAATTTGGTCAGCGAAGTGACCACAACCGAACCCTACGAATGGTCAGAACCGACAGCTACGGTCTGGGAATGCTTTCCCGAGTTGGGTGAGGCGACGACCCCGAACTTAACGGTCGTCGCGATCGATTTTGGTATCAAGCGCAATATTTTGCGACGACTCACTCGCTATGGCTGCCGAGTCATCGTCGTGCCTGCCGATACTCCCGCGGAGAAAATTTTGAGCTACGAGCCCGACGGTATTTTTCTCTCCAATGGACCGGGTGATCCTGCTGCTGTGACAGAGGCACCGCAAATTATTCGAGACTTGCTAGAGCAGCAAATTCCCACGTTTGGTATTTGTATGGGACATCAGCTGATTGGTTTGTCATTAGGGGCTGAAACGTTCAAACTCAAGTTTGGTCACCGGGGGCTAAATCATCCCTGTGGTCTTAGTCAGCAAGTGGAAATCACCAGTCAAAACCACGGATTTGCGATCGATGCGGCAACGATTCCCAGTGCGGATATTGAGATCAGTCACTTAAATCTCAACGATCGCACGGTAGCGGGCCTGCAGCATAAAACGCTGCCTCTGTTCTCCGTGCAATATCACCCGGAAGCCAGTCCTGGCCCCCACGATGCGGACTATTTATTTCGCAAGTTCGTGACGCTGATGCGATGACGCCCGCTACAGGCGGCGGGCATCGCCCTAACTCGAAGACGGTGGCTTCGCCAGCAGAGGTTGCCACCAGTCAGGATGAGCCAGATACCATTTCACTGTCTGTTCGAGTCCGGTGGCGAAATCATACTGCGGTTGCCAGCCAAAGTCGTGCTGCATCTTGGTGCTATCCATCGCGTAGCGCCGGTCATGGCCGGGGCGATCGCGCACAAAGGTAATCAGTTCATGGGCTGACGATACGGGTAAATCCTGTACCAAACGATCCATCAGGTCGCAGAGCTGCTTGACGATGTCAATATTTTTGACCTGATTATTGCCACCGATGTTATAGGTTTCGCCGGGAGCCGCCTGCTGTAAAACGGTGGCGATCGCGGCACAGTGATCTTCGACATACAGCCAATCACGCACATTTTGGCCGTCACCATAAACGGGGAGCGGCTGGCCCAAAAGAATGTTGACGCACATCAGGGGAATCAGCTTCTCAGGAAACTGGTAAGGCCCGTAATTGTTGGAGCAGTTGGTAATCAGGGTTGGCAATCCATAGGTGTGAAAATAAGCTCGCACCAAGTGGTCGCTTCCAGCTTTAGAGGCGGAGTATGGACTGTTGGGCGCATAGGGGGTCGTTTCGCTAAAGGCCGGTTCGTCGGCCTCTAAGCTACCGAACACTTCATCAGTGGAGACATGCAAAAAGCGAAAGTGAGCTGGCTGCTGTTGCTGGTTCCAGTACTGGCGAAACGCTTCGAGCAGAGTAAACGTACCGACGACGTTGGTTTGCACAAACGCCCCAGGGCCGAGAATGGAGCGATCAACATGAGATTCCGCCGCAAAGTGAATGACCGTATCAATTTGATGCTGCTCTAACAGCTGATTAACCAGAGGCGCATCACAAATATCCCCTTCCACCAGCAAACAGCCGTCTTGCCCTGCCAAATCACTCAGAGTGGCGCGGTTACCGGCATAGGTCAGGGCATCAAGGATGGTTAGGGATGCGGTGCCACCGTAGACAGAGCGCACAAAATTAGAGCCACTAAATCCCGCTCCCCCGGTGATCATAATTCGGCGATCGGCATTTTTGAGGGTATTCATGTTTATCAAATTCACAAATTATCGAGAGGCTTGAGCCTGGTAAATTTCCTCAAAGATATCTTTCAACGCATATTTGTATTGCCATTCGGGATAATGCGTTTCAAACTTACGAACGTCAGAAATATACCAAATGTGGTCACCAATGCGATTGTCTTCGGAATATTGATAGGGCAGCTGGTTGCCCGTAATTTCTTCAGCAAGGGAGATCGATTCTAACAATGAACAGTTGCTGTGCCGTGAGCCCACCATGTTATAGACCTCTCCACAGCGCGGGGTTTGGTAGAAGTGATAAAACGCATTGACTAGGTCGTAGCTGTGAATATTGTCACGCACTTGTTTGCCCTTATAGCCAAAGATCGTATAAGGCGTTTGCTCAAGGGTGCATTTCATCAAATAGGCTAAAAATCCATGGAGTTTGGCCCCAGAATGGAGAGGGCCAGTCAAACAGCCGCC
>CALCPB010000557.1 GCA_937897665.1 uncultured Halomicronema sp.
GGGCGTTCTCTGCCGCGATCCGTTGCATCACCGGCGCAGGCAACCAGGTTTCGAGCGGACAGACAGCTGCCGGATTGCCGCCAAACATTTCGTTCGTAAAGGCATCGACTTGGAAGATGGGGAGTTGCATATTCACCGACTCTGGTGAGTGTTGATCAGACTGCTGCGTTGCTCGCCTAGCTCACCATCTTTAACTGATCTTTCGCTTCACGTCGCAGTTGCGTCGAAATTCTAAACAGCTCGCGGCCAGTGTGTAAGTAGCTTTCCTCATAGCAGTAGGTGTAGCGTTCCATCTCTTCAATGCCGTCTTCCAGCTGGTTCAAGCAGTAGTAAAGGTTGGCCGCCACGCCAGCGGTACTGGCAGGATTTGGAAATGATTGGAACTTACTTCGCGCTTTTTCCAAAGACTCGCGGCAGTCTTCTAAATACGTCTGAAAGTTCTCCATCAGCTCATCGTCAAAAGGGTCACCGGAGAGAGCCCGAATTTCAGCCTTCAAGGGTTTTAAAATTTTGCCTATCAGGCGATCAACCGGATTGTAAACTTGGCGCAGCCACATCTCAAAGGCATTATCGGCCGCTTGGGTGGCGTCGCGTCGCTGACGATATTGCGCTTGCGATTGAGCAGTGCGATGGGTGCGATCGCGAATTTGACTGTCGGATTCAAACCCGGCCTTATGCAACCGGCGCTGCTGGTCGTAGTGCGATCGCTGCTGGGGGTCACCCAACACTTCATAGGCCGCATTGATCTGCTGAATCCCTTCGTGACCCGCTGGGGTCGTTTGGGTATCGGGGTGCAGTTCTTTCGCTAGCCGCCGATAGGCCTGTTTGACTTCTTGCTGGGTTGCCGCTTCCGGAATTTTCAGCGTGCGGTAGTGATCCATATCCATCGACTTCATCGTCATTGCAGCATCCCAGCAGTCACCCTGAGGGTGTCTCAGCGTCGTGTTCTGTCCTTTATTGTGAAAGATTGCCTCATCGATGCCAAGGGCTTGTTTTAATCCCCATCATCGGGTTCTATGACAGCTCTACTTTTGACCGTTTGCGGGCGATGTCTCTGAACAAACCGCTGTACCCTAGAAGACTAAATAGATAACCGCGAACCACCGGTGCGCTCTGGTTTATGAAACGTTCAACCCTGAATAGTGCGACCCCTTTATCCCCTGTAGCTCGCTCTCAGTCGCGACAGCTGGTCACAGGGCTGGCAGTGTTGTGGGTCGTGCTGATGTGCGCGATCGCATTCTTTTGGGGCTTGGCCAGTACTGGCTTAGTGGATGAAACTGAGCCTCTGTTTGCCGAAGCGGCGCGCCAGATGTATGAAACGGGCGACTGGGTGACACCGTACTTTAATGGCGTTACCCGGTTTGATAAGCCGCCCTTGGTGTACTGGCTGATGGCGCTCGGCTTTCATCTTTTTGGGGTGAATGAATGGGCAGTGCGGCTGCCGTCGGCCTTGTCGGCTACGGCGCTGGTTGGCATGGGGTTTTATACGTTGTCTCGTTTTGGCTTTTCGCGATCGGAGCTGGCGACGGCCTACGTGGTGGCTCCCAGCCCTGGCCATCCCGCATCTCTGGCTCGGCTCAGCCGCCGCAATTTGCTCATCTCAGCGGTGATTGGTTCGGCAATTATGGCCCTGCACCCCGAAACGATTGTGTGGGCGCGCATTGGTGTGTCTGACATGCTGTTATCGGGATGTATGGGTATGGCCCTGTTTGCCTTCTTTTGCGGCTATGCTCAGCCCCAATTGCCGCTGCGGCAGCGTAACTGGTATCTCGCGTCTTACGGCCTCTTAGGGCTGGCGGTGCTGGCCAAAGGCCCCGTTGGCATTGTGCTACCGGGCCTGATCGTGGGCGTTTTTCTGCTGTGTACCGGCGAATGGCGCAAGGCCTTTTATGAGCTGCATTTGGTCAAAGGGGCGATCATTTTCCTCGCGATTACGGTGCCCTGGCATGTGTTAGTGATTGCCGCTAACGGACGTGCCTATATCGATTCTTTCTTTGGCTATCACAATGTTGAACGCTTCACGAGTGTCGTCAACGGTCACGCCGCCCCTTGGTATTTTTACTTTTTAGTAGTGGCGGTGGGCTTTTTACCCTGGTCGCCGTTTTTGCCCTGGGCGATCGCCCGGCTGCAGCCCCACCGGCATCAAACCTGGCAAGTCCAGCCGCGATCGGCACAGCTAGGGCTATTTGCCCTAATCTGGTTTTTGGCAATTTTTGGCTTTTTTACCGTCGCGGTCACCAAGTTGCCCAGCTACGTTTTACCGCTGATGCCTGCAGCGGCTATTCTCGTGGCGTTAGGGTGGAGCGATCGCTGCTGCCCCGCGCCCCATCAAACTAAATCTGACATCGGTTTTAGCCTCAGCTATGGGTTGAACTTGGCGATTTTTGGCTTGCTGGCGATTGCGGCTCTCTACAGTCCCAACTGGATGGGTAACGACCCGTCCATGCCCAACCTGCCCCAGTTAGTCAGAGAGTCTGGCATCATGGTGCGGGCCACCGTGATTTGGGGTGCAGCCTTGCTGGCAGGATTAGGGTTGGTGGTCGGACGACGGAGTCGCTGGCTTTGGAGCGTCAACCTCGTGGCTTTTGCTGCGTTCATTCTGTTTTCTATTTTGCCTGCCTTTCAGCTAGCTGATCAGGTGCGGCAGCAGCCTCTCAGAGAAATCGCCCAAACCGCACTTGCGGAACAACAGGTAGATGAATCGCTTTATATGGTCGGCTTTATGAAGCCAAGCTTGGTCTTTTATCTGCAGAGACCAGTGATTTATGTTGAACGCCCCGAAGATTTACCAACAATTTTGTCTGATGGAAATGGAGTTGAGTCTGCTTTAGTTGTGGGCACGATGGATGAGATCGGCAGTCTCAATTGGCCGGTTGAACAGCAAAATCCTCTGGTAACCACAGACACTTATCATCTAGTGCGCTTATCTCTTCCTGACCAAAATGATGTGTAACCGGTAGTGCCGTGCATGCAACATTTA
>CALCPB010000558.1 GCA_937897665.1 uncultured Halomicronema sp.
GAGCCTCATCGGCCATCCTCAAGCTGAGATCGCTAAGTGCCTGTATGCCAAGAAGCTACTCGCCTTTCTGGTGCCCTTGGGAATTCGCCAAAGCCATTGGGAAGTCAGCCGTCACCTCAAACTCAGTCCAGTCTTTGGCTTATATCAGCTCACAGACGGTTCTAACAAACAAGGATATGCCTGTGCTTTTAACCAGGATGCGCTATTGCTCGAAGCCTTGAAACACCGACTGACCAAATATTGCCGCTTACAGCCACAATCACTGATTTTCTAGGGGTTTTATTATGACGACACTGCTTCAATCCCTACTTTTAAGAACACTGCCATCCAACTCGAATGATCCGGAAACGGATCCTGTTCTCAGAGCTTACGTTGAAACAGTTTTACCCGCGATGGAGCAAGAATTCGGGATGCTCACCGCTCTGGGGGGATCTGAAGCAGCCCATTTTCATCTGCTGAGCCAGCGGGGAGATCAGTACGCTGCTCAGAATGCCAAACGCTATGCGAGTCGCTCCGATCAGAGTTTGCTCGTCCACGTTCTCAATGCTCTTCTGACCGCCTGGAATCTTCTCCCTTATCTGAGTTCAACTCTAGCTCTGTCGGAGGACGAAAAACGACTGCTGTGCTTGGGTTTGACGTTGCATGACTACAACAAGTGGTGTAACGGTGAAGAGAAAGATGCCCCGAAGGCCTCAGAGGTCCCTGAAATCGTAGAGCTCTGTCAGTCATTAGGCGAAAAACTCAATTTCGTTGAATTTTGGCCCGACTGGCAGAGCTATCTGACTGAGATCGCGTATCTTGCTCAGAACACTCAGGGCAAAGTTGGCACCAATCTGCCAAAGGCGAACTGGGGTACTTTCCAAATTCCCGACACTCGCCGATTAGATTCGCCTCTGAGGTGGCTGCTTGCTTTCGGTGATGTGGCGGTTCACCTCAGTGATCCGGCTGATATCGAGACGAAGTCGGGGGGCGATCGCCTGCGCGAGCACCTGCGGTTCTTAGGCATTCGTCGCAAGCTGGTTTATCACCGGCTGCGAGACTGTACGGGGCTGCTCACAAACGGTATCCACAATGCCGTGATGCACTTTGCCAGAGAACAGGACTGGCAGCCAATTCTCTTTTTCGCTCAAGGAGTAGTTTATTTAGCCCCTATCGATAGCGAACCTCCTGATGCAAGGGAGTTGAAGTCTTTTCTCTGGCAGCAGGTCAGTACCCGACTTTCCACCAGCGCGGTTAGAGGAGAAATTGGCTTCAAGCGAGATGGCAAGGGCTTGAAGGTCGCGCCTCAAACTCTTGAATTATTTACTCCTGAACAACTGATCCGCAATTTACCGGGTGTTATCGAAGCGTACGTTAGGAATGAACGAGATCCGGCTACGCCGAAGCGTTTGGACAAGTTGGACCTGGATGATCAAGAGCGGGAGTACTTATCGCAGGGGGCTGATTTACGGAGCGATCGCATCGCAGAACTTATCTTTCTGGCTCAAAAAGAGTTCTTTGGGAATAATCCTGACTTCATCGCGTGGGTTTTAGAAGCACTAGACGTCGAGTCCACCATTACACCGGAGCAAACACAGGTTCAATCAGGTGGTGTGAATCGAGGCTGGTATCACGCAGCCGCCCACTATGTCGCAAACAATTCCACACTAGATCTCATTGATATTTCCCAGAAACTTTGGGAGTTTGCTGATCAACTGGCAGATTGGGCTGAGGCTAACAACGTTTTTCCAGAGCACCTCAGCCCTACTCGTGAAATTTTTGATACCTACTTAACTCAATATCTGGAAGTTCAAGGCTGGGAGGCTCAGTTAACTTCTTTTCAGGACGAGCTGGAGGGCTATGTTAAAGCCAAGACAAAAGCTGCTAAACAGCCTATCTGTTCACTGAGTTCTGGGGAATTTGCCTCTGAAGACCAGATGGACTCTGTGGTCCTCTTCAAACCTCAGCAGTACAGCAATAAAAATCTCTTAGGCGGACGTCAGATCAAGCGGGGTATCTCCAAAATTTGGGCTTTGGAAATGTTGCTGCGGCAGGCACTCTGGTCAGCCCCAGCGGGAAAGTTAGAGGAGCAGCAGCCCATATTTCTCTACATCTTTCCGGCCTATATCTATTCGCCTCAGGTCGCTTCAGCCATTCGCTTGCTGATGAATGGCCTTAAGCGAGTGAACTTTTGGGAGGTTAGAAAGCATTGGTTAGCCCATGGTATGAGTGCCGATTCCCTTCGCACGTTTCAGTGGATAGAGACCGAGGAAGAGGCGTCTAGCGGTCGTTCACTGGCTAAGTATACGAGCGGGGATCTGCCCTTTATGGCGATGGGCTACACCACGCCTCGGGGGAAGACCGTTACCGACGCCTGGATTGAGCCTGCTTTTCTCGCGTTAGCGCTACCGATGCTCTTAGGGGTCAAAGTTGTCGTTTCGGGTAGTCAAGTGCCGCTCTATGAGCGCGATAACGACTTCCGAGAGTCGGTCAAGTTGGACGGTCCAGCACAATTTTGGCCCTTGTTACGACTGCCCACCTCTCTCCACTTACAGGACTGGATTGAGGGCCGGGTTCAGAACTTAGCCGAAAGTTTGAATCGCCTGCTGACGGTTTACTTCCTCCATATGGATAGCCGCAGTGCGCCACCGGATGCACGATGGCGGGCACTCAATGGCACGGTTCGCGAAATGACGACGAATGTACTCAATGTTTTTTCACTAGCTGAAGAGGGAATACGCCGTGACGGCAAACGAGACCCGACTTTTGACGAAGTTAACCGCTATTGGAACTATGCCCAATGCTGGGCAGAAGGAGATACCGAGATGCAGCAAAAACTAAGAGTGACTCAGAGGTTGGTGGATGAATACCGCCATTTCTATCGGGCTAGCCCTAATGAGTCTAGCCACACTGTCCTACTGCCCCTGTCTAAGGCGTTGGAGCATATTCTCTCTGTCCCCAGCGATTGGGATGACGAGGATGTCATTGATCAGGGAGCAGGTCAGTTGCAGTCTGCGCTAGACCGTCAGGAAATTTACAAGCGGCCCATCATGCTGGATAAGGAAATCCCCTTTGAAGTTCGCCGCATGCAGGAGTTTGAGGCCATTCAGACGTTCATGACCACCTGTGTCAAGGATGTTTTTGGTGGCATGTGTAAGGGCGATCGCGCCCTTTTACAGGAGCATCGCAACCGCATTAAGTCCGGGGTTGAGTTCGCCTATCGCCGCCTCGCCTTACAGGAAAAACAACAAGCCAAAGCCAACAAACAACAATCTCAAGGAGCAGCATCATGAGCATTCTGAAAACCCTTCAACCTAAGTTTCACAGCGCCTTTCCCCGT
The DNA here is from genome assembly GCA_937897665.1 of uncultured Halomicronema sp. GTDB lineage: Bacteria > Cyanobacteriota > Cyanobacteriia > Phormidesmidales > Phormidesmidaceae > Halomicronema. Next base: position 3,320 of record CALCPB010000558.1, read on the forward strand.
CTCGCCTCTGGCAACTACGTTCATTTTTTCATGGTGCGCCACAGGCAGTCTTATCCGGTCTTTCAAACCGATGGTGTCCTGAACACAGCTCGGACTCAGGCAGGCTT
>CALCPB010000559.1 GCA_937897665.1 uncultured Halomicronema sp.
CGTTAGGAAAATACTGTTTGTAAAGTGATAACGCCTGTCTGTTTTCTAGAGCGAGATGGCTATACTTAGGCTGAAGCTCTCATTAAGAGGCTGCATATTTCAGATGATCGATCCTAGCCCTTGGCTGCAAAGCCTGATGATGCGTAAGCCAGTCATGGCCTCGTCTTCGACGTCTGTGTATGAGGCTGTTACGGCGATGCACCAACGGTTTGCGGTGGACGAGACAGAGCCTGAAGATGGCTGCGTGGTGGTGTTGGAAGAGAACAAGGTCAAAGGATTGTTGACCGCACCTGATGTTGTGGGCCTGGCGGTGCAGCAAAGTGATTTGCACACATTGCCCCTCTCTGAAGCCGTCAACAGCGAGGCGTTGTGTTTGCCAACATCAGCATTTAAAAATATTCAGAGTGCGATCGCCTGCCTCGAACAATATCCCAATAATTTCTTTGTGATTGTTAATCAACAGGGAAATTTTATCGGCTTAGTGACTCGCAAGAAACTATGTCAACTGGCTTGCTTACCAGAAAATCGACTGCTTGAGGTCATGCAAGCACAGTCAGATATGTCTGCCAAAGAGCAGCGGTTTGAAGCGTTGGCCGCGATCGCTCCGGTGGGAATTTTTCGTACTGACTTGAATGCTAGCTGCCTCTTTGTCAATCAACGATGGTGCGAAATCACGGGGCTCACCGTCGAACAAGCTTTAAATCAAGAATGGCCCAGTATTCTACATCCAGACGATCGGGAACGTGTGGCGACAGCCTGGTACCAGGCCGTGGCAGAGCGGCATCCATTCCATCTGGACTACCGATTGCAGCGATTTGACGGCGAGGTGATTTGGGTTAACGAACAATCAGCCCCGGAACTGGATGCCGACGGCAACATGATTGGCTATGTCGGCACCATTGTCGACATGAGCGAACATTATGCCACCCTCGCGGCGCTGGCTGATTCGCAAGCGCTGTATTCCAGCATCCTGTCGAACATTTCTGATGCGGTGTTCATTACGGAGGATGATGGTAAGTTGACATTCATTTGCCCCAATGTCGCTACGATTCTGGGATATTCAGCCGCTGAAATCAATGCTCTCGGAAAGATTCAGGCTGTTTTGGGCACCGATTTATGCGATCACCCAACCCTACAAAAACAAGGGGAACTCACCAATATTGAGCAGGTCATTTTTGATAAACACGGCCACGAGCACACCATCCTGGTCAATATCAAACAGGTAGAGGTCGCTGGGGGCTCGATCCTATATACCTGTCGCGACATTAGCGATCGCAAGCACGCTGAGTTTCAACTCAATCGTTCTCAACAGGTTTACCAAAATGCCGAACGCATTGCCCGTATTGGCAGTTGGGAACTCGATCTGCAAACCAACTCGATGTATTGGTCAGAACAGGTTTTTGCAATCTTCGAAATTGACCCCACCCGCTCTGTCGCTTCCTACGAAGCGTTCCTCGATACCATCCACCCCCAAGATCGAGAGATCGTCAATGAAGCCTATACGAACCATCTCAAGCACCAGCAGCCCTACGACTTGGTGCATCGACTTTTGCTGCCAGATGGCCGGATTAAATATGTGCGAGAGCATTGTGAGACCAGCTTTCACGAAGATGGGTCGCCCCTCATTTCGCGCGGCACCGTGCAAGATGTCACCCAACTCAACCGGGCAGAATTGGAACTCGAACGGCTCAATACCGAGCTAGAACAGCGCATCGAACAACGCACCCAAGCGTTGCTAGAAAGCGAGACGCGTTATCAGGCCTTGGTCGATCATGCTCCGGATGCGATTTTGCTGGCTGATGCCCAAGGCCACTTGCTGGAAGGCAACACTCAGGCCGAAAATCTATTAGGCTACAACCCGGAAGAATTAAGGCAATTGCATTTCACCCAGCTGCATCCTCCGGAAGAGCGAGAGACCCTTCAGAGCAGGTTTGGGGAACCAACGGTTGAGACGCTCATCGCCTGCAAAGACGGCAGCACGAAGCCGGTCGAAATTTCCTCCAGTCGTTTTACGGTCAATGGCAAAACTTTTGTCCAGGGCATTTTTCGAGATATCACTGAGCGCAAACAAGCTGAATTGGCGCTTCAAGCGAAAACGACTGAACATGAGCTGGTTTTCCAAGGGTCGGCGGCGGGGCTCTGGACATGGGATATCCAGACTGGAGAAGCGCATATCTCGTCACGTTATCAGCAGATATTAGGTTTTGCTGCCGATGAAACGATCATTACCTCTTTTGAGAATTTTGCGGAATTCCTCCACCCGGATGAATGTTCTGTAGTGGAGGCCTGTATCCGGCAGCACCTCTCCCATTAGGTTACCTACCATATTGAGTATCGCTTTCGACATAATGCTGGGCACTATTTCTGGCTAAATGCCACTGGGCAAGCGATTTGGGATGAAGACGATCGCCCGACATATATGGGAGTTTCCATGCAGGATATTAGCGATCGCAAGCGCGCTGAGGCCGACCTCAAAATCAGCCAAGAACGCTACGAGTTGGTGATTCAAGGCGCGGGTGGCAATATCTGGGATTGGGATATTTTGACCGATACCAACTACATGTCACCCCGATTTAAACAGTTGCTGGGCTATGGCGAAGATGAAATCGATGATTGTCTGGAAGCCTGGAAAGCCCTAGTCCATCCTGACGATATAAATCGCATCTGGGAACTACACCACGAGCACCTACAGCACCGGGTGCCGTTTGTCGCTGAGTACCGCATGCGTCGCAAATCTGGCGAGTATTTTTGGGTTCGGGATACGGGACAAGCGATTTGGGATGACGCCGGTAATCCCACTCGGATGGCTGGATCGACGATTGATATTAGCGATCGCAAGCAGGCCGAACTACAACTTCAGCAAACCGTTGCCAAACTGGAGCAGGCGACTAAAGCGAAGGATGAATTTTTGGCCAATATGAGCCACGAAATTCGCACGCCGATGAACGGCATCATCGGCATGACCCAGCTCGCCCTCGAACACTATCCAACCCCGTCCCAACGCCACTACCTCACGAAAATTGCGACTTCCGCGAACCTGCTGCTGCGCATTATTAATGACATTCTCGACTTCTCGAAAATTGAGGCCGGCAAACTCAGTCTGGAGGAGGTGCCCCTTGACCTGGATACCCTGCTGGCGCAACTCGTCGAGCTCAATCGCACTCAGTGCGATCGCAAAGGCTTAGCGTTACTCGTTGATATCGCCCCAGAGACCCCCCGGCAATTGGTGGGCGACCCCCTCCGGTTGAACCAAATCTTGCTTAACCTGGTGGCCAACGGCATTAAATTTACCGAAACCGGTTACGTCGAAATCGCCGTCAGCCCTATAGCGACTTCTCCTACCGAGTGCACCCTCAAGTTCAGTGTCACCGACACCGGCATCGGGTTGAGTCCAGAGCAGCAGTCTGGGCTGTTCCAGGCATTTTCCCAAGGCGATTCTTCCACCACCCGGCGCTTTGGCGGCAGTGGGTTAGGCCTCGTTATCTCGAAACGGCTCACGACTCTGATGCAAGGCGACATTGGGGTTGAAAGCACCCCCGGACAAGGGAGTACATTCTGGTTTACCGTTGTCTGCCAGCGTCAAATCGTCCATCAAGTGGAGCCCCGATCACTTCCTGCCAGCGTTCTGCCACCCAAACCATTGCGCCAGTCACCTTGCCTGGCTGGCTTGCGCGCCTTACTGGTGGAAGACAATGAAATCAATCAAGAACTGTTCATGGCTTTCTTAACTGAGGCAGGGGCTCAGATTACCCTGGCCCAAAACGGTCAAGAAGCCTACGATTCATTTCAACAAGCGACCTTTGATGTGGTGCTGATGGATTGCCAAATGCCTGTGATGGATGGTTTTGAAGCTACCCATTTGATTCGTGCTCTGCCCCAGGGAGAACAGATTCCCATTATTGCCATGACCGCCAGCGCCATGGTGGGTGATCGGCAACAGTGCTTGGCCGCTGGCATGAGTGACTACCTGACTAAACCCATGCTCAAAGAAGACTTCTACGCCGTCATCCAAAAGTGGACAAAGCGCTCAGCCAAGACTTCCAATCGTTGAGCAATAGCCTCCAGCTTTTTCGGAGCCAGATACTCATGGAGGGCGATCGCTTGTTGCCAAAGATTCGGCAGCAGCGGGTAGAGCCAGCGCTGGCGACCGGCCAACCCTTTGCGGCGAGTGTGAGCAGTTCGCGGATAGGTGAACCAATCCCACCCGGTCTGCAGCCAAGCTTCGCGCTCGGCGATTTGCTCCAATTTACTCAGGCCCGTCCAGCCGCGATAAAACTGACCCATCTGATGAGGGTCGCCACTGCGGTGAATCAGTTGTGGCAATACTTCCATTTCTAGATGTCCCCAGAGTTGGCCGGTGGGCAAGTCGATCAAGGTCGGAGCAAACTGATGTCCGCCAAAGTGGGTGCTTTGCCAAACGCGCAGCGACTGATCGGGCTGACCATAGGTTTGCCGTAGATGCCGATACACCGGGGTGCCATAGCGCCCGCAGGCCAAATCGACTTGGGTATGGGTGCAGACCAACATCTCCCGCCGGTCTGAGGTCTCTCGCTGATAGGCGGTGAAGGGGGACAGATCCACAGACTGGCCGAGCAAACGGTTGAGCAAACCCATCACGAGCTGGGCCGCTGCCTGATCGGGCAAGACATATTCTTGCTTGGAGTAGGTGGCAAATTGAGCCGCGGGACGCTGGTA
>CALCPB010000560.1 GCA_937897665.1 uncultured Halomicronema sp.
ACAGTAGCCCGCTGCAGCGAGCCCTCGATTCCGTCGCGGAACTAGCAAAGGTTTGGCAGTGGCAACTCTCAGGCCCCGTAATGCCGAAAATTGTGCCGACCTCCAGCGGCGATCCGGCCCAGCGGCGAGCGGCGGCGAGGGCAGGCGATTTACCGCAATTGATCATCATGCATCAGCTGCAGGAGTTTGATGCCGGCATTTTGACCGGTTTGACGTGGCAAGAGGCCCAGCAGCAATACCCAGCCCTCTGTCAAGCGTTAGAAAAAAGTCATGATTGGGTGCCCATCCCCCATGCAGAAACGCCACTGGACGGGCGATCGCGCGCCGCTGATTTCATCCATTATTTACTGGCTACGCATCACAATGGCGATGCCGTTTGGCTGATCTCGCACCAGTGGATTATGGAGCATCTCATTGCCTGCCTCATGGGCTGCGATCGCACCTGGCAGATGCCGATGGCAAACACAGCCACCTTTGAGTTTTGGCTTGACCGCGATCGCTGGTCGGTCGCAGGCATCAGCTTGGGGATCAGTGATTTGTGGCAAATCAAGCGGTTTAACGACTGTCAGCATTTGAGTAAGGAATCGGGCTCTTGAGGCCGTTAAACGCCGCTGCTCAACTCCTCACAATGGCTAACGGTTTTTCGTCTGGAGTAACGGCAGTTTATGTCGAATTTGACTGCAATTCTCGCCTGATAAACGACGAGAGAAAAATATGATCTGGCGGCGCGATCGTCGAGCAAAAGCGATTAAGCATAGTCCACTGACGTGATTGCCAGTCAAGAGCTGATGTACAGCATAGGACAAAAAATCTTGGTCGCCGGCTGTTTAAATGGCGGCAAGCACCTCAGTCAAAATATCCAGTCATGTCACCCCATTACAGGCAATGACCCAACGATGTTCGTGACCGAGAGTCTGGCCTATGGCCGTCGAGAAAGTACCGCATTTCCTGCATTCAAGTAAGTAAGAATGGTCTTTCCGGTACATTAACAATATGTGAAATAAAGATTCTTTTCGGGAAGATTACAACCTTTCTAGAGATTTAAGTTAAACTGGTTTTTACATTATCGAGTGTGCCTGCCAGCTATGCAAACGGCTCAATCTACCCCCTCAGTCAACGATATTCTTGGGCAAGCACGCCAAGGCAGCGTGGCAGCCATTATTCAGATTTTGAACGAACGCCTGGCAGAATCTCAGATTCGCACTCGCGCGATTCTCGCTGATGGGGTTTTGCAGCTGCTGTGTGAAGCGCCCACCCCGGAGCAACTTGAACAATCAACCGTGGTGCCCCGCGTGCAGGGAATTTTAGAAGAGCTGGCCCCTAAAAGCATTCGCAAGGTCAATATCAACAGTCGCATCGTGCGTGAGCAGCAGCTGCTCTGGTTTGAGGAAATCACTCGTGATCCCGAAAACCAGCTGCTCTGGTCAGAGTTGATCAAGCTGAAGCAGCCCAATCCAGTTTCTCGGCTTTGGCAAGACCTGCAGCAGCCTAAGGCCCGCAACGAAATCGTGGTGCCCGATCAGAAAAAAAATCAGCTCAGCCAAAAATACTTTTTGCGCGGGGTCGTCGGGGGGGCGAGCCTGTGTTTACTGGTGCTCTTGGTGGGTTGGGTGTTTAAACATCGCCTCGGTGTTACTTGGGTACAGTTGTTTTCACCCGATGCCGTCACGGTGGCAGAACCCACCCCCGAGGCGCCTGCCGCTCCTGACACTTTTGCTCAAGCTGTGCGGCTGGCCCAGCAATCGGTCACGGCGGGTCAGCAGGCCACGACGCCAGCAGAATGGCTCGATTTGGCCGCCCGCTGGCAGCGAGCCGCCGACCTGATGGCACAGGTGCCGTCAGAGGATGAACGCTATGCGATCGCTCAAGATCGCATTCTGACCTATCAACAAAACAGCGACCAAGCCCTCAACCAAGCCGATCAGTTACAGCAAGAAGTCGCTAATCCGACGACCGAAGCAGGCGAATAGGGGGCTGTGAAGTGGTTTTCACCGCTCCCGCGCATTGAGAGCACTGGACGCGCATTGAGAACACTGGATTAGACACACTCAAAGCCAACCAGGGGACCATTTCTTAAAGAGAAGGTCGCGGCCGGTATGCACTTGCCGCCATAACAACAGCAGCTGCAAGGTGAAATACTGCTTTTCGTTCAGATGAGTGCGGCGAGTTGTTGGGTAGAGTGCGCGCAACATAATTTTTGTGGGGAGTCTCGAAAGGGCTCCCTTTGGTCCCTGGCTATTTTCTCAAAGCCCTGCCCTGCTTGGTCTAGAGTTGCTTTGACACCCACTCAGCAAGCATCCATGCTGAAAGGGGTGTCAAAAAGATGAGACGTTGGCGATGGCAGCATAGCGATCCATAATCTAGTCAATCGATAGAAAAAGACCAGGACCTACGGCCTGTAGGCATTGCCTACGGGATGTCCAGAGCTTTGTGTGTGTTGCGATAGGTTTGAGGAAACGACTCATGGCCTCACAATGGGAGCGATTACTCAAGAATGCGGGGACTTGGGTGGGGTCGTTCACTCAGCTTGATCCCACTGGTGAAATCGTCAAAGACACGCCCTCAGTGGTGACGCTAAAACCGCTCGATGCGGGCAATCTGATGCGTCAAGAAATCGTCCGACAACCGGCCGACGAGCCCCCTCAGGAAACGGTTTTAGAATATCGTTCCCTCGCCAAAAGCGTTTTATTTTTCGAGCATGGGGCCTTTTCTCAAGGGTCGATTCAGTGGGGGCCGTTTTCGGAGTTTGGGGCAGAACTCGGGTTAATTGCCAGCGACCAGCGCCTGCGTCTCGTGCAGCTCTTTGACAACACTCGCCAACTGAGTCAACTCACCCTCATTCGAGAACATCGAGACGGGACGCCGCCCTCAGTCCGACCAGCCCTCACCTTGGCTGCTTTGACCGGCACCTGGACAGGCGAAGCAGTTACTCTCTATCCCGATCTGCGCCCCAGCGACACCTATCCAACCCGTCTAGAAATCACCTGCCAGGGCGATACCGTCCAGCAGACCCTACAGTTTGGCGAGGGGGTACCTCCCATTGACACTCGAGGCACCGTGATAGGCAATCGCATTTTGTTTGAAACTGGGTCTCAATCCGTCCAGGTCTTGTTGCTGCCCGACGGCGCGTCCTCGACTTGTCCGACCCACATCGAACCGCGTCAGCCTCTGTTCCTAGAAGTGGGGTGGATGATTGCTCCCAACCAACGTCAGCGGATGATTCGCCAATACACCGCACAGGGCGGCTGGGCCAGTCTGACGCTGGTCACAGAGTCGCGAGCGACTTAAGCAGGCGCCAATCCACAAAATTTCCTGCGCGAGAACCCCGGTTTCTGCCCCAAATAGGATGGGCTGTCATGCCAACTTTTCCAAGAAACCGGGGCTCTGTATAAGCTAATTTTTGGGCAACTCTAATGGCTTTAAATGGACTCAATGGATTGCTACGGCGATCGCCCGCCTTCTGACTCTAAAACAGCATCTGGGACAGCGGTCTGGTCAAACACCAGCACCAGGGTATCTTGAGTCAGCGTTTCAACCTGGCAAGTGCGTTGTCTGGGCGGCGGTAGGGGCGCATCGAAATTAGGGTTTGGGGTGGGGCCACCCGGTTTGAGTAAGCGCGATCGCCCCACCCCAATCCACTCCCAAGTCCCGACCCAGTGATGAATGCGCGGATCGTTACCGCAGCGAGCACTGTAGATATTCCCATAGGAACCATCGGCGGCAAACTCATACTGCTGCCCCCAGCCCATGGGCAATTCGGATTGCCGTTTTAGGATGAGGCGATCGCTCGGCTCGTGACCGCCGTCATCCACCGGATACCAGCGACCGTATAACCACTCTAGGTTAACCACTGTAGTCATTTCATCAGGCGCTGCGGAGACAACTGCGACATCAGAGGGGAGTGTCCAGTCGTGACCGACTCGGCAAAATGCACTGCTGAAGCCGGAACTAAAGCAAAAGGACTGGTGAATCCCGAGAACACGTACGCTCCAACTACACCCGGCACCGCCCCGGCCAGCGGCAAGCCATCCTGGCTAAAGGCCACCCGACAAGCCCGCCATTGACCCGGCACCGCTGCCAAGGCAGGAATCAGAGGCGCAATGCCTGCGCGAATTTTCTGCTCACTGACTTGAGCGTCTAACGCCGGCTCTAGGGTCGTATCAATGCGACTGATTTGACCGATGCGCACCGTACCATCAAGAAACTGAATGAAGCCAGCGTCCAAGAAGGGCGGCCTGATTTCATGACCGGCTTCATCCCAAATATCGTCTGAGTCATCGTCTGTCGCTTCTGACTCAATCGCGGAGCGGGTCAAGTCAGCGGGCATGATCAGCGCACGAAATTGCGGTTCGAGCGGCGGCGTTTCCACAATTTCGGCGTGGGTGAAATAGACCGGCACCTTGACGCCAGCGGTTTTGAGCAATTCTCGGGTGAGTCCGCCCGCCGCGATCGCTACATTGCCCGCCGCGTAGGCTTGAGTCGGCGTCGTCACCCCGGTAATGAGATCGCCAATCCGCACCAACCCGGTTACGGTGGCAATCACGATCTGACCGCCTAGTTTTTGCAGTCCCTGATTGTAGGCTTTCAACAGCAATGTGGGATTCACATGGCCATGCCGCACCGTTAGCGCCCCCGCGATCGCATCAGGATTCAATTGCGGTTCCAGCGCCACTGCCTCTTGAGCCGAAATCGGGGTCGGCGGCATCGCCACAGCCGCATAGCGCTCCGCTAATTTTTGCGGATCTTGATCGAGAGCCACCGTGAGCAATAGATCGAGTTCTCGAAACTCCGACGAGACACCCGTCTCCTCAGGAATCGCCTGGTAGCGGTCTCGACCTTCGCGACAGAGCTGGCGCAGCAAATCGCTGCTACCGGACCAAAACGGCACGCCACCGTAGCTGAAGCGGGTGGCACTAGTAGGCGAAATCGACTTTTCGAGCAGTAGGACAGTGTGGCCTTGACGGGCGAGTTCGTAGCTCAACGCCGCGCCGGTCAAGCCATTGCCAACGACAATCCAATCGAAGGTCTGCATGGGTTAGGGATGAATTTGAGCAAGAATAATGCGGAGGCGATCGTAGTCATCTTTCAGCAGCACGTTCAAAATGCGCCCGGCCTGCACCAGCCAATCGCGATCTAATTGACGCAGCTGATAAACCTGGCGAATCACAGCGGCAATCAAGCCAGCGACCGGGGCACTGCGCATATCCATCAGAGTCCGCAAAAAGTCGAGCTGCTCGGTAAAAGCCACGACCTCAGCCGACTCACAGTTATAAACCGCTTGGTGCACTTGGGGAGGACGCGGCGGTAGGTGTTGATAAACGGCCTCATTTCCCGCCGGTTTGAAACCGACGATCGCCACGCGAAATTCCGTTTTGAGCATGGCAAAAATTTGCGGTTGCTGCTCCCGCAGTTCGGCCAGCGATAGGCCCAAAGCGGTGGCCCGATGCACCGAATCAAGAGGACTCGTGGTGGCATGATAAACCACACCAAAAATCTGATTGCCGGAATCTTCGTCAGCCGCCTTCACCCAACTGCCAAAGGGCGGCATCTGGGCAAAGCTCAAGGAGTCGGGCTCCAAACACTGCGCCAGAAATTCCGTCGTGGACGTTTCAATCACCTCGGCAATGTGATTAGGCGGGTGAGACTGGGACGCTAGCTGAGGCAGGGGCAATCGCATATCGCAATCCTGACGAGGGCACTCAATTTAGGAGGCTGTAGATGAGTTGTAGACGGTCGGTGAGTAGACGGGTAGGGGGATTAGCGGGTGGGCATTGGGCAAAGAAGTAAGCTGTTGTGAATTGGCAAGTCTCTGAAGGATTCGCGCCCCAAAACAGACTGGGTACAAGAGCCATGTCTGTAGAGGTTGGGCAGTGCCGCCCCCCATGATTGAAGCCACTTGCCAGCAAGTGCCTTATTTCTTGCCGCGACGCTTGTCGAGGGGCTCTAGCTCAGCGGCATTAAAGGTGACGAGCTTATCCCAATTGCCACCTTCAAACAGAACGGCGACTTTACCATCGGCAATACGCTGCACCTGACCTTGAAATCCGTAGTAGGTGTCATCCAGGTTGACGACGCGAACAGCAGCACCGGGGAGAAGCATAACGAATGATTTCCTGAAAAGCAGCTACCTCATTCTTCTAACACAAAATTGGAGATTCCTTGCGTTTCGAACCGGTGAAACGCCGGATATGCCAGGTATCCATGCGGCAGCACCGTCCCAGCGAGGGTGATCGCTCTAATAGGCGCGACGGCGATCGCCAAATTTTTGCTGATAGGCTACATAAATGGCTTCCAAAAACTGCTCGGCGGGGAGTTCTTCTTCCGGCAGCTGGTCAAGTTCCACAATGTCTTTGAGCTGCTGCGCCATCTGGACACTCAAATTTTGGCGGGCCGCCTTAGTGAGAATCTGACGGCGCTGCAGATACTGGCGCAGCATGGCGAAGTCATCGGGCAGCAGATTGCCGACGTTAGCCTGCGCCATCAGCTCTGTCGCTAAGGTTTGAGAGCTGTTGGAAATGCGCACGGTGGCTTCGCCGACACCCGTTTCTGACTGCACCACCAGCGTGCCCGCCAGCCAGTCACCGATGCGTTTTTCCTGCTGGCCAAAAAGGATACAGAAAAAGCCGATAAACAAGATGTCATCCACGGGGCGCAGCAGCGATCGCAGCGTCGCTTGAAAGACGCCTGCGGGCTTGCCGTTGTCGTTAATCACGCGGATTTTGGTCAGGCGTTTGCCAGGGGTTTGCCCCTGCCACAGGGTCTCAAACCCGACGAAATAGCCCCAGTAGATCGCCATCGTCACGAGAAAGGCGATCGCCACCAGCCATAGATCCAGGGCATCCGTGCCGCCACCAATCTGCGCCCACAGGGACACTAGCTGCTCACTCAAAAAAGAGGCAATGATCGAGACCAGCGAGATCAACAAAGCCACCAGCAGGTAGTCAATCAAGAGGGCCAGGGCGCGATTGCCAATGCCCGCCAGCGTAAACTCTAGCTCGACACTTTCGGGCGTACGAATGGTGATGGTTTTAAATAGATTCATGGGCGGTCTTGGTCGCGGGGGCGATCGCGAAATTGCAGATCAAGGCCCTCGCGGCGATTGCGCAGGTCATAATACAGCACCGCTTTGAGGGATTGAAAAAACGGGGCTGACAACACCACCGCAAAGAAAAACAGGAAGAAAAAGGCTAACGTCGCCAACACCAGCGCGATCCCCAAAGCTTCATTGGCTGTGGCATCGGTCGAAACGCCCGCAAAGAAGGGAATCGTGAATAAAAACGGCACAAAGGAGAGCAAATACAGCGGCGCCATCACGAGATAAGACACCAGCAGCACCAACAGCACCCGCGTCGCCGACCCTTTGGTCAGCTCCCAACTGCGCGATATCGCAGCCGTGGGTTCGCTTTCAGTTTCCATCGCGAGAACCATGTCATACATCCAAAATCGCGCTTGAATCCAGGTTTGCGCCGCAAATATAATCAGCTGCATGGCGACAATTAGGACCCCAGACAGAATGGCCGCCGCCGCGCCCGCCGCCCCGATCGCCGCCAGGGGTACGAGCAAAATGCCCGCCACGAGCGAGATCGCATAGTTAAGCGCGAGTTGAATCAGGCTCACCAGCATCGCCACCCCTAAGAAGCTCCACATGCGGGGCCGCACATTTCGGAGAGATAACGCCACTGTTTCGGGTTGACGAATGACTTCGTGAAAGCCCAAACGCCCAATCTGCGCGAAGATCATCAGCCCCTTGGCCCAGCCATACACCGGCACCAGATACCACAGGGCGGCCTTAAGACTGAGCCCCAAGTAGGTTTTGAAATGTGCCCTCACTAAGCTGATACCGGCACTAACCACATCACCGACGTTGAGCGGGCGCAGCTGGCGAGAAGAGGGAGAAGCCATAGGTCTTTAAATTTTGCGTAAATATCGGGGGCAGATCTGTCAACAGCGTGCCCATATCCTAGGCTAGGCATCAGCCAATAATATTTACTTTCATGAACATTCAACGGTGGGTAGCCAGGCGCGAAGCCAGTTGGCGACGGCTTGACAGCTTGCTCAATCGCGCCGAAAAGCAAGGCTTAGACGCACTCAAAACCGAAGACGTCAAAACACTGGCTAGCCTGTATCGCTCGGTCTCGGCGGACTTGGCGCGCGCCCGCACCCACCACGTCGGCGACGCCCTCGTGCGCGATTTGCAGGGGCTGACAGCCCGCAGCTATAGCCAAATTTATCAAGGCTCCCGCCGCCAAGACTGGCACACCGTAGTGGATTTTTATCGGGTGGGCTTTCCGGCGGCGGTGCGGCGATCGTGGGGCTACATTGCGATCGCCACCGCGCTGTTCGTCATCAGCGGGTTCGTGGCCTGGTGGTATGCCTGGCAAGATCCCTCGTTTATGTCTTTGGTGCTGGGGCCGGGGTTTGTCGCCGAGGTGCAAGAGAGCGAACAGCTGTGGACGGTGTCGATTTTGGGCCAAGAGCCGATCGCCTCAAGCGCCATCATG
>CALCPB010000561.1 GCA_937897665.1 uncultured Halomicronema sp.
GCCCCACACCCGTGAGTCTGACTTCGGCGTCGGTTAAGACCGTCTCTGTTTCAATCAAAATTTCTGGATTAATCGCCGCGATCGCATACTTCATACGCGACAAATAAGGCAGCGATTTAGCGGCCACCGTCAATGACTGAAAGGGATTGAGCAGCGGCGTATTATTCGGTTCTGCCAAGCGGTAGGCATAGCGATTTTCGAGCAACGGGGGGCTGTTCGCGGTGGACTGGTGGCTCATGATTAAGCCCAGCAATAACAGACTCAAAGCCGTCACTGAACCAATTAAGGGAGCTTGTTTCATAGGGCTTTTGACACAACCGATGGTTTACATCTACAGAAATGGAACACTCAATTCTTTTAACCGATCACACTCGCATTTGTCAGGGTAAAGCCAACAATTTCTGTAAAAATGTCGTCACATCAGCCCATAATGCCCCAAGATTAGGCAACATATCATGTTTACTCCTTCTGGCCCTAACCGTCCCACCCCCCGCAGCCCTCAAGATAAAGACGACTGGCTGGCGATTTTTGTGGCGCTGGGCACCTTAGGAGGCCTGGGAGGATGGCTCATCTTCGGCGGGTTTCCCCATCTCACAACAACGATGACTGAGACGCCGGACTCAGCGGCGAGCCCCCCGGCAATTACCGATTCTGGCTCTGCCCATGCGGGCGATGCTGCCCCCGGTGACGGTGCAATCGTCGTTCCTGATCCGGCTGTCACGCCATCACCCATCACCGGGGCCACTGGGACTGCCAACCCCGAGACCGAGAGCGGCAGCGAGGCTAGCCCCACCCCCGCCCCGGCAACGATTGCTCCAGACAGTGAGCGCCCGGCGGCCTCAGAATCCCCGGCCCTCGTGGTTCCTGATCCTCAAATTCCCGAGAGTGTCAGCGCCAGCAGTTTGCCAGAGATTCGACCGGCGATCGCCTTTACCGATGTCGCCGCCGACAATTGGGCCAAACCTTACATTGATGCGTTGACGGCGCGCGGAGTGCTCAATGGCCTGCCCGATGGCTCCTTTGCCCCCAACCGTCCCCTCACTCGGGCCGAACTCGCGACCCAGGTCGCCCAAGCGTTTGAGGTCGCGCCCCGCACTGTCAGCCCTGGCTTTACTGATGTGTCGGCAGACTATTGGGCTGCCGGCACCATTGACGAGTCCGTCGAGTTGGGATTTATGACGGGGTATCCTGACCGCCGCTTTCAGCCCACCCAAGTCGTGCCCCGGCTGCAGGTATTAGTCGCCCTCGCCACAGGACTCTCTCTACCGCAACCACCCGATGCCGCCACCCTGCTGCAGGGGTATACCGACCAAAATGCGATTCCGGCTTGGGGCAGAGATCAGGTGGCCGCCGCGATCGCTGCTGGCCTCATCACACCAGCAGCAACAGCCGATAGTCAATTGCGTCCTAGCGACCCTGCCACTCGCGCCGAAGTCGCCGCCCTAATTCACAGTGCTTTGGTTTATATGGGCAAAGTGGAACCGGTGGAGTAGGCCCGATGCTCAGGGCTCGAACGTCCGTGAGCCTCCACCCAGACCTAGGAAGCGCCGCCGAGCCCCACCGTGATCGCGTCCATCACCCGAGCAACGGGTACCACATCCATCGGCGTGGCGATACTCCCTTGTGTTTTAGGCACGATCGCCCGCTTAAAGCCGAGTTTAGCCGCTTCTTTGAGACGCAATTCGAGCTGCGACACGGGTCGCACTTGGCCGCCCAACCCCACCTCACCCAAAATCACGGTGTAAGGATCGACCACGCGATCACGAAAGCTCGCCGCCACCGCAATGGCCATACCCAAATCAGCGGCGGGTTCCCCCACATTCAACCCGCCCGATGAGGCGACATAGGCATCGAGTTTAGAGAGAGGAATGCCGACCCGCTTTTCTAGCACCGCTAAGATCTGCAGCAGACGACTGAATTCGATGACGGTCGTAGATCGCCGGGGCGAACTATAGCTGGTGGGACTGACTAACGACTGTAGTTCGACCACGAGGGGGCGCGTGCCTTCGCAGGCGACGATGGTCGCGATGCCCGGAACTGCCTCATCCCGGTTGCCCAAAAAGAGTTCTGAGGGGTTGTGCACTTCTTGCAGCCCGCGATCAACCATTTCAAAAATGCCGAGTTCGTGGGTGGCCCCAAACCGACTTTTGACGGAACGCAGTAACCGGTGGCTGGCAAAGCGATCGCCCTCAAAATACAGCACGGTATCCACCAAGTGCTCCAGCACTTTCGGCCCGGCGATCGCCCCCTCCTTGGTCACATGCCCCACGATAAAGAGGGCAATATCTTCCCGTTTGGCAAGCTGCATGAGGGCCGACGTGCATTCCCGCACCTGTGACACTGAACCCGGTGCCGAGGTTAAAGCACCGTAATACAGCGCTTGAATGCTGTCGATCACGGCAATCGTCGGCTTCAGCGCTTCTAACTCCATCAAAATCGTTTCTAGATCCACTTCGGGCAGCAGATATAGTCCCGGTTGGCCATCGCTCGCCGCCACCCCCTGCGGAGTTTTAGAGACCGTTGCAGTTGCTGGATCACGCGCTTCAGAACCACCACTGCCCAAGCGTTGCGATCGCAGCATCACCTGCTGGCCCGATTCTTCGGCACAGACGTACAGTACGCCAGTCTGATTGGCCAGATAGTTCGCGACCTGCAGCAGCAAGGTAGATTTACCAATACCGGGATCGCCCCCAACTAACACCAAAGACCCCGGCACAATGCCGCCCCCCAGCACCCGATCCAACTCTTCATAGCCGGAAGGACAGCGCGGTTGAGGCCGATCCTCAATCTGATTCAGGGTTAATGCCAGGCGCGGGGCAGAGGATTGGGCACTTTTTTTCGCCGTCGCCGTGCGCGATCGCCCCCGCAGCGCCCCCACTTTAGCGGCTTCAGCAGGGGGAGCGACCTGCTCAACCAGCGTGTTCCACTCGCTGCAGACAGCACA
>CALCPB010000562.1 GCA_937897665.1 uncultured Halomicronema sp.
GTACGACTAATCGCTACACCGAACTGCTGCTATCGATTAGTGATTTGTACGAAGCGGCCAACAATGAAGTGGATGAAATGGCCTTTAGCCGGTTTGTGAGTCGGGCAGTTCAGACCTATCCTGGCATTCAAGCGCTGGAGTGGGCACCGCACATTATGGACGCGCAAAGACCCACTTACGAGCAGCAGTTAAGCGCTGCGACAGGGCAGGCCAGTTTTTCGATTACTGAACGAGAGGCGTTGACGGGGCAGTTGATTCCCGCCGGGCGGCGCGATCGCTATGTGCCGGTCACTTTTGTCGAACCGCTGCAAAATAACGAAGCCGCCCTCGGCTATGACTTGGCCTCTGATGAGACGCGCCGCCGGGCGTTGGAACGCGCGCGTGATACCGGCGCGATCGCGGCCACGGGGCGCATTCAACTGGTGCAAGAAACCACGCAAAATCAATATGGCTTTTTGGTATTTGTGCCGATTTATCAAGGTGTGGGTGCGCCTGTCTCGGCAACGGCTTTGGCAACTCGTCGCGCCAGCGTCGCAGGTTACGTGCTGGGCGTTTTTCGCATCGCCGACGTGATGGAAGAATCGCTACGTGACCTCGATTACGACATTGATTTTTATATTCTCGATCAAACGGCCAAACCCGCAGAGCAGCTATTGGGCATTTACAACGCCGATGCCCAGAGCGTGCGGGTGCGATCGCCAGCGCCCCCGATCGTCAACCCTGCCACCCATGCACTGAGTGCGACGCCCTCAGACTGCACGCAGCAGATTCAGCTAGGTCAGCGGGAGGGGCAGATTGGGTTTGTGCCCTCTGCCTCTCAGCTACTGTGGGGCACGCTCGCCACCCTCACCATTGGCCTGCTACTCACCGCCACTGTGCTCATCTACTTCTCGCGCTGGCAAAGCGAACTCAGGCGCACCCGCGAGTTGAGCGACCTCAAGCTCCGCCTGTTTTCTATGGCGTCCCATGAGCTACGCACGCCGCTGAGCATTATTTCTGTCTCGGCTCAGTCGTTGGCCACCCATGACCAAACGCTCTCACCCCAGCAAAGGGCGGGCAATTTGGAGCGTATTCGTGGGGCGGCCAACCGCATGGGCAAGCTCGTGAGCGATATGTTGACCTTGACTCGGGCTGAGGCGGGCAAGCTAGAATTTGACCCGTCGATTGTGGCGCTGGCTCCGTTTTGTCGGCAGTTGTCTGATCAGGTTCATTTCAAAGCGGGGCAGACGTTGGTGCTCCAGGGCAATGCCCTACCTACCCAGATTTATGCCGATAAGCATTTGCTGAATTCGATTCTGATCAATCTGCTCTCTAACGCCGCGAAATATTCGCCGGAGCACAGTCAGATTCACCTAACGGTAACGCGAGAGGACACCACCGTGTGCTTTCAAATCGTCGATGCGGGTATTGGCATTCACCCCAAAGAGCGATCGGCGATTTTGGGGGCGTTCTACCGAGGCGAAAATGTCGGCCCCGTTTCCGGCAGCGGTTTAGG
>CALCPB010000563.1 GCA_937897665.1 uncultured Halomicronema sp.
TTTTAGTACGCTTCCCGGTGTTGAACTGCATCGGATCTGGAAAACGCTAGACCCGAGCACCGCCGATGATGGATTGGTGATATTGCCAGATACCACCTTTGCCAATTGCCCACCCCTAGATGTGATTTGTGTTGGGGGTGGCTTGGAACAGCCGGCAGTCGTAAACGATCCAGAGGTACTAGAATTTTTTCGTAAACAAGGCCGCACTGCTAAGTTCATTACCTCTGTTTGTGGCGGGTCAGAGTTTCTGGCAAAAGCTGGTTTGCTAGAAGGCTATCGAGCCGCAACCCACTGGGGGATGCGTGAGCAACTCGCACAGTTAGGCGTTGAGGTTGGAACCGAGCGCGTCGTTGTTGATCGCAATCGCATCACGGGTGGAGGCGTGACCGCCGGGATTGATTTTGGCCTGACGATCGCGAGTATTCTCTACGATGAGGAAACTGCCAAAATTGTTCAACTATTACTGGAGTACGATCCTGCACCGCCATTTGACACCGGCTCGCCCGCAAAGGCGGGACCTGAGTTGGTCAACAAAGCAGTGTTGTTTATGCAGGGAATGTCAAGTTTAGAACTCGCAGAATCGGTAGGCTGACATGACCACAGCTTCGGAAACAAATTACGATGTTGCTGTCGCAAATTGGGCAAAAATTGGTTTCTACTCGACGGCCATCATCTTCAATATCTGCTTGATTGCACAGGTTTTAACAGTTGGTGTTGCCTACTTCACCGATCCTGCCTGGTGGACTATGCATGTATGGTTCGTGCGGGGGTATGGCGGACTATCGCTACTATTGCTGATCGGGTCATTCATTGCCCCATTCTCAGACAGGATTCGCGCGCTTGCGGCTAGTCTACCGGTGCTGCTTGCACTTCAGTTTTGCAGCATTCATCTCAAAACTCCGTTTCATTTAGAGGTATTGCATCCTCTGATTGGCTTCACATTGTTCTATGTGTCTTCCAGCCTCGTACACCGTATATCGCGTGACTATATAAAACATGGAGGTGAAAAGAACGCAGCATAACAGATCAATAAAGCGGACGGTTGAGAGACTTGATGGCACTTCAAAGGTTATCTGCCGCCGCTTATCTTGGTCGTTACACCAAAGTTCTAAGTAAAGATGAGGATGAACCAAATGAATAGCGTCAGCGCGATCGCTCGAAAACAGGCAATTTTGAGCATGCAACTTAGACGCTCTAGACTACTGAAAAGGAATTCATCATTGCCGGTCAATAGCGCGATCGCAGTTTTAGAAGGGATCGCGATCGCTTCTTGCAAGGCCTGCCTTCAGTTTGCTCAGTTTAAGATTCGATGGACTGCTAATCCTGAACCTACCCCGAGTTTGCCCATGGGTATAAATCGACGGCGATTTTCACATCTTTGGGGTTGAGCAACGCTTTGATGTGTACAACTTGCTGAGAAAATTCAGCACTGGCATGAAATTTTCCATCTCTCTGCCGATGTGAGCCTGCTAGAGGACCAACTCGTCGTACATTAGTGGGCTTAGCGGCATATACTGCGAGTGCTCCGTTGAACCATGTCGTTTGGGGTAGATCATTCGACAGCGTAGATTCGGATAAAAGTTAGGCCGAAGATTTCTGAGGACTGAGATGTATGCTCGTGAAGGTAACTATCAACAGGCGCTCATTTATTCTATTTTCTTCGGCTTTTGCCGGTTCTTTGTTAACGAGTCAGATGTTTTCCGGTTGTGGAACCTTCAACACCATGAAGACTGTTCCGACCCCTTCAACTTGGTGGATGCCTGAGGAATCAGAACCTCATGAACGTACGTGGATGGCATTTGGGGCTAGTCGTAAAATTTGGGGGACAAAGCTGCTTCCAGCAGTTCAAGATAATTTAGTCACCATCGCCAAATCAATCGCTGACTACGAACCGGTTTACATGTTGGTTCGAGAGTCAGAACACCAGCTTGCTGCTCACAAGTTTGGTGCCTCAGTCACTTTAATCACGTGTCCTTTAGATGATCTATGGATGCGTGATACGGGGCCTGTTTTCGTCAAGCATGAGCAAGGTCAGCTTAGGGGAATTGATTTCAATTTCAACGGCTGGGGTCAGAAACAAGAACATGGCCTTGATGCCGAAGTTGCTCATTTTGTGATTGAACAAATAGGCAGTCAGGAAATGGCTACTCAACTGATATTAGAAGGGGGGGCGATTGAAGTCGACGGTCACGGCACGGCCATGATTACTGAAAGTAGCGTTCTCAATCGTAATCGCAACCCTGGTATGAGTAAGTCTCAGTTTGAAGCGTTGCTTAAGCCACTTTTGGGGTTACGTAAGATCATCTGGCTTCCTGGCATTCGAGGGCGAGACATTACCGACGGCCATATTGATTTCTACGCCCGTTTCATTCGTCCAGGAGTTGTTGTTGCCGGATACGAGCCCGATCCGACCTTCTTTGATCATGCCGTTACCAAAGAAAATTTGGATATTCTCCGCTCTGAGATGGATGCTGATGAACGTCAGTTAGAAGTTCTCGTATTGGAAAATCCAAAAACAATTCGACCTACTTTGGCCACAGATGATTTTGCGGCAGGTTATATCAATTTTTATGTGGTGAATGGAGCGGTGATAGTCCCAGAATTTGGTGATGATTTGGCAGATAGTCGGGCAAAGTCGATTTTGCAAGATCTCTATCCTGAGCGTCACATCGTACAGTTGAATATTGACGCGATCGCGGCTGGTGGCGGAGGCATACACTGTACTACACAACAACAGCCCCGCGCCTAAAACGTCCACGCTCGTCTCATAAAAGTTGAGTGATCACGATGTAAAGGTGGGCCTCATTAGCATTGGTGTAATTCTGCACACCATTTGCGTTGCAAAATAAAATCATGATGATGGTGTCAACTATAGAGTGACTACAATGCCCGACTTTGCCACACTCGGTTTATTCATCAGTGCAGCCTTTGTGCTTGCCATAACCCCTGGACCCGGCATCTTTTATGTAATGACCCGCAGTTTAAAGGGAGGCCGACCCGAAGGATTTGCTTCAGCGATGGGGACTTCTGTGGGCGGCCTGTTTCATGTCGTGGCTGCCGCTTTGGGCATCTCGGTGGTGTTAGCGACCTCAGCGATCGCCTTCAGCCTCGTTAAGTATCTTGGCGCTGCCTATCTTATTTCTCTTGGTATTAAGACAATTCTCAGCCGAGATGCGTTTATCAGCGAAAACGATACTGCCGTTGTGGGTTATCAAAAAGCTTTTTTTCAAGGCATTACCGTTGAAGTTCTGAATCCTAAAACAGCTCTATTTTTTCTGGCATTCATTCCGCAGTTTGTTGATCCCGCTGGGGTTGTCTTTCTGCAATTTTTGCTATTGGGCTGTATTTCAGTTCTGTTGAATACGCTGGCTGATCTCGTGGTGATTACCTTGGCCGGCCCCATTGGGCAAAAATTGAGAACGAGTCCCAAACTTAGAAAGCGGCAGCGCATTGCTACCGGTGTCGGCTTAATCTCGCTAGGTGGATATGTTGCCTTTGCCGATACAGGCGATGCCTAAGAGGCTCAACAGCTCTCGGCAAAGTTGAGTTCAGTTCCTTACGGCAACAATTTAATCATCTTGTTGAACTGATAGCCTGCCACTAATGCCTGTAGTTTTGCTGCAAGGGCAGCTTGTTCCAGAGGGATTTCCTGACTCAGGCACTACACCTTTTTGCCTTCCAGACCGCAGGCTGCCTCATATAGTTGTGCTTGCCACTGTGACGGCATGGCCTTGAAGTCCACTGAAAAATCAAGAGGTGACTCTAGCGTGGGGGAACTCATCGGGGTGTGGGGATGGCAGACAGTATCTACAGCATCGTCTAATGCGGACTTGCTACTTAGCT
>CALCPB010000564.1 GCA_937897665.1 uncultured Halomicronema sp.
AATGTGCTCGGTGTACTGTCGGTCGTGAGGAGTTTCAAACACTTGTATCACTGCGCGCTACTTGATGAATAAGGGGAGTAGTGACGACAGCCTAAGCTTCGCAACCTCTGACTTGAGTGATTGGAGCCCTCCTGTTCTACTCGTGTTGGAGTGAGATTTTTTTATGAGTCAAGTTACCGAGCCCCCCGTTAGCCCCACTAAACGGAATCCGGTTCTGCAGTGGTTGGGCGTTGTGCTGCTGGTTTATCTATTAGTTGTCGCTGTCGGCATGATTGGTGCCGGGTTTAAATCGGCCACCGGTGAACGCGCGGAAGAACTGTTTGCCTTTGCCACCAACCCTTTTATGGGGTTGATTGTGGGCACCGTCGCGACCGCCCTGATTCAATCCTCTAGTACCGTAAGTTCCATCATCGTCGGTCTGGTTGCCGGCGGATTGCCGGTCGCGACGGCTGTGCCGATGATTATGGGCGCTAACATTGGCACCACTATTACCAACACTTTGGTCAGCCTGGGCCACGTCACAGACAAAACGGAATTTAGAAAAGCCTTTGCAGCAGCGACTATCCATGACTTCTTTAATTTGCTCAGCGTCGTTATTTTTCTGCCGTTAGAAATCCTGTTTCATCCTCTAGAAAGGATGGGTTTGTTTCTGGCAAATATCTTTGTCGGCGGCGGCTCAGCCAGCATGAAAAACTTGAATGTGGTGAAAACAGCCACCAGTCCATTAGTGAACCTATTCAAGGCTGCCACGCATATTTTTCCGGCTCCGTTTGATGGCATTTTGCTGATTTTCTTGGGCATTGGCCTGATCTTTTTAACGATCACCTTCATTGGCAAGCTGCTGAAGGTGCTGATGGTAGGCCGAGCTAAAGACATTTTGCACACCGCGATCGGGCGCGGCCCCATTGCCGGTATTTTGGCTGGTACCCTAATCACCATTTTGGTGCAGTCTTCTTCCACCACGACCAGTTTGATGGTGCCTTTAGCGGGGGCGGGGGTCTTTGGCCTAGCGCAGGTTTACCCCTTTACCCTGGGTGCCAATATTGGCACCTGTGTGACCGCGCTGCTAGCCGCCACAGCAGTCTCTGGGGCAGAAGCGGTGCCCGCGTTAGAAATTGCCATGGTGCATTTGCTTTACAACACCTTAGGCGTCATCGTCATTTACGGGATTCCATTCTTGTGTCGGCTACCGATCGTGGGGGCTGAGACCCTGGCAACAATCGCCGCCGATCGCAAGTATCTGGCCTTTCTTTACATCGTGACGGTGTTTTTCCTGATACCGGGTATGTTGCTGGGGCTCACGGCCCTGGCCTAAGTCCCTGACCCGTTCGGTTCAATAAAGTAGCGGCTGAGAATCGTCGGTGCCCCTCTCAGCCGCTGCCACATTCTTTAGCTGATTGGCCAGTATCCCTGTTTCGAGGAGAATTTTCACCATGAGTGACAAACTTGACTACGTTCGGCAAATAGAAACGCAGATTACAGCGACTAAGGCGAAGCTGGAAAAGCTCAAAGGTGAGCGCGATCAAACGATGATCGCCGTGCAGCATGAAGAGGTTGAGAATTTAGAAAAATATCTGGATGAGGCTCAAGTTAACCTGCAAGATTTGTCAGGAACGGCAGAAGACGCCTGGCACGAACTTAAAGAGGCCCTGGAAAGTTTGATGGGCAATATTCGCGCCAGTTTGAGTCGTCTGCTGGGTGACTCAGAAGATAACTCAGAGTCCTAGAATGGGTCGTTTGCAATTCTAGTCTTGATGTCAGCATTCGTCCCGCCTGGTTGCGACTGTTGAGATAGAAATCTCTGCTTAGGAAGTTGCTCATCAATCGCATCCTCGATCGCCGAGGTTGGGCAATTTTGGGAAAATCCATTTGAGCGCAGTTCTCTTAGGGGTTACCAGGGAGCTAATTCTCAATGTCCGCCGGAAAATAGCAGGCAGTCAAAGCGCTGGGCCCGAGGGGTCGTCTGGTGTTAGCGCATTGGGATTAGGGCGGCACGGCAGTTGCCGCAGTCGGGGGCGATCGCCCCCAACAAAAAGGGACGTGATGCATAATCACGTCCCTCAGCTTCGCACTGCAGTGAGCGTGCTAAACGCCGACCTGCAAGCTTATGGCAACTCAAAATCTTTAGGCTTCGCTTTCGATATAGAAAAACAGGAGGCCCATGACTGCCGCTGGCATCAGCCAGGTAATCACAGGAATCATGATCCAGGGCAACCAGGAAGCCGCATACGTTCCGTCCATAGTGAGAGTCTCCTAAAGAATGTGGATGGTCAATAGTTAAGAAGGAATGGGGCGTAGGGAGTAGGGAGTAAGCAGGAATTAGGGGTTAGAAAGATTCCACCTGTTCCCTGTTCCCTGTTTCCTACTAATTCACAAAGCCCCTAAAGATCGCGTTAATTTCCTCAAAGTGAGCCAGCAAGAAATAAGCCATAAAGGCTCCGCTGGAGCCGCCGATGAAGAAGCCTGCAGCCATCTCGCTCCAGCCTTCAGAGGTTTTTAGAGCATCGGTGCCAGGAGGGAGTTCGGCGGTGGGTTTGAGGGAGACGAGACCATGGGCGTTCATGCAAGCTGTGCCCAGCAACACGATCGCGATCGCGGTGACCAGTCCGCCAATATAGGGAGCCACCTCAAAGTCCCGTAGCGCCCCTAAAAGCAACTCTGCGCCAACTAAGAAATATCCGTGGGCCAAACCGATTTCTAGCCCTCGCGTCAGAGGGGCCATGCCTTTGCGGTAAGCGGGTAAGGCATTGATCCAGCTGCGCACCAGTGCCGAATCACTAATCGGGGTCGAGAGATGGCCAAGCTCAGGATCACCCTGATAGGGCTGAACCACTTGATTTGTCATGTTGGGATGTGCCTCCGTGTGGGTCTGAAAATTTCTCCCTGAAAGCAGAGAGAAAAGGGGGTGAGTTAGGCGATCTGGGTGAAGCGGCGAACCGTGGCGACTGTCATGCGCCGGGGCTCTATGGCCTAACGGAAGAATAAAAGTCCTGGTTCAACTACCCCGAAGAACCAGGACTCATGAGGCGCGGAGAGTCTCCATGCGTCCCAAGCCTGTAAAAAGGGGATTCAGAAGGAATGCATCGTCAGCTTCTGAACAACCGTTATCAAAATCTTTGAATAAGGATCACGCTCATCCCGAACGGACAAACCGCGTTGGGGGCGTAAAAACCGGAGCCAGCATTGCAGCTAGGCTCAGGGAGGAAGCCGGGGGCAAATTGATGCCCCCAGCCGCCTAGTTCAGATGGCCTCGCTAGCCAAAGCGGCTTGACGTCGAGGCAATGAGGAAGGCCGCGTAGGTGATGATATAGCCCGCTGTAAAGTGAGCCAGACCCACCACTCGTGCCTGCACGATAGACAGTGCTACCGGCTTATCTTTCCAGCTCACCAAGTTGGCCAGGGGCGTGCGCTCATGCGCCCACACCAGCGTCTCGATCAGCTCTTGCCAATAACCCCGCCAGCTAATCAGGAACATGAAGCCCGTCGCCCAGACCAGGTGCCCCAAGAGGAACATCCAGGCC
>CALCPB010000565.1 GCA_937897665.1 uncultured Halomicronema sp.
TTGTTGGAGGTGATGCCGAAGGCCAGCTCATGCAGGTTGGTTTTTCCCAACGGCCCGCCCCCCGCGGCGCGCAGCGCGATCGCGGCCCCATTTTATGGACAACTTTTTTGTTGTTGGGAGTGGCCTGGCTGATATCTGCCGAAAATCCTTTAACGCTCGGGCGATCGCTGCGCTGGTGGCCCGCCGAGTCAGACGTCATTGCGGTGCCACTGGCCATGGAAGCGGGTGATCCCCATGTGCGTGCACTGATGCGCACCATCTCTGCCGCTGAATCTTACACTGCCGCGCCGTACCACACCCTGTATGGCGGCGACTTAGTGAATGATCTGACCCATCACCCTGATAAATGCGTCACCATTGTGGTTGGCCCCAATACAGGAGACTGCACCACTGCCGCTGGTCGCTATCAGTTTTTGACTACTACCTGGCTTGAAAAAGCCGATGCCTACCATCCCGAGCCACCCCGGTGGTATTCGTGGTGGGGCAACTATAGCTTTGAGCCGATCTATCAAGATGAGGTGGTCTATCGTTGGTTGAGTGATCCCGCCGCGTGGAATGCGGACATTCCTGAACTGTTACGGCAGGGACAGCTAGAAGATGTGCTGTATCTGCTTTCAGGCACTTGGACTAGCCTCGGCTACGGCATTGAAGACAACAGCATGACGCCGCACCTGCAAGCAATCTACCAAGAGGCATTGGCTGAAGAACTGCAGTGAGGGGCGATCGCCCCACCGGTTTCAAATTGGGAAATCAGGCTCCGCTTCGGTTTTACCATTGAGATTGGTGCTCTTGTTGGCCTAGAGCCAGAAACGAAGGAAGCGCTCGTCTCGCTTTTCTAGCAGTTGCCAGTCCGGTGAGGAACAGACTGCGGCGCTACTGGGCTGACGCGCTGAGAATCAGAGCACCCTCGGTGCCATCAGCAAAATGGCCAGCGCTATCCATCCGGTCAGACCGAAGTGTCATAGTCAAGCAGTCGTGCTGACCGGATGATCTTGCGTAGACGCCTTATACCAATTCTCTGAAACTGGACTACAGATCTTCCTTTCGGCTCCGCTCAAGGAACGTCGGCTGAGCGAAGTCGAAGCCGACTTGTATGTGTAGCTGTAATTTGTCGAACTGGTATTACGCTTTTGACAGGGACTCGGGCTTATGAGCAGCTCGCTGACCAGTCTTGTCACTTTCCACCAAATATTGAGGCTCCTCCTCGGAGGCGTCAGCCGTATGCCCTTTAATGCTCGTGCGTGAGTCAGTTTTTTGACTACTGTGCCCACAGTCTCGCCTTGAGCCGTATTCCACGTGACTTGATCGCCGGGTTGAAAGCGATCGCCAGCATCCTCCTCAGGGTTAGAGGACTCGTGGTTCGCCGCACGATCGTCACTAGCCTCGTTCTGATTGGCCGCTGAGAGCGTTTCGGGCTTGTGACCAGTCACTTTGCCCGTGCTGTCGTTCTTGACCAGATAACGCGGATCATCTTCAGAAGCGTCCACGGTTTGGCCATCGACAGTGGTTGCTACCGTCAGATAGTCTTCGACCTTACCCGTTGCTTCGCCTGAGCCCGATGGCCAAACCACGTTTTGACCGATTCTAAATTTTTGCGTCATGGCAAATACTGTCTATAAATGGACACGAAATAACCGTGGCGTCAGGGAAAAAGTCAGGATCTGGAGTGATTCAATCCGATCCTGAAGCATTCAAATGGACACGCATAAGATTAGGCTAAATACTTTTTATGACCAATCCCATCACTCTAGAGAAATAAAAACCTGAGGATGAAGCAGTTAACATCAATTAATTAAGAGAAAAATAAAAAGACCTGAGTTGACATATGGCGATCGCTATTGGGCTTTGCTATATCCGTCTAAAGAATGAGGGCTTAATTATCTCTTTGGGCAGATACTCCGAATTGGCAATAGACCTAGTATTGAATTGACGTACATTACATGAGGTACTAGATATGGCTATCGAAGACCGAATTGACGCCACCATTAAAAACGTAGAAGGCAAGATCCAAGAAGCTGTGGGCGAATTCACTGGTGACCCGCAGGATCAGGCTGAGGGTAAAGCGAAGCAGGTCGAGGCCCGGATTCAGCACACGAAGGAAAACTTGAGAGAAAAAGTGGACGAGAAGCTGAGCTAAGGCAGGCACTGACTAAGCAAGACGCTTGATTTAAATCAGCGTGTCGATAGGATTTTGGGGGGTTGAATGCTGGTATTACTGACGCCAGCATTCAACCCCATTTTGCTAGGTATAATGTTTTCCGCTGTCGCAAAAAACGTGGTGATGAGGCTATTTTTGACACTTCGGCACGCCATCTTCAATCAACCCAAAAACGGTTTTTGCTTCTCTGCGATCGCCTGGAGTTTAGGTTTCATCATTGCTGTTGTGCCCCCCGCGACTGCCCAAGAGGGTGAGGGGGCCGACGTGCTGCCTGTGCCTGCGCCCGCCGCCCAAATAACGCCCTCGAC
>CALCPB010000566.1 GCA_937897665.1 uncultured Halomicronema sp.
CCTGCTTGGGATGTGCAATCTTGACTGGGTAAAGCCGATGGTGAATCCTGCAACCTCCACACTTGATCTGACAAACCAACAGGAAGCAGCGCGAGTGCTTCCACAAAAGCCCCTAGTCGCTAGCTATCATGCCGGGTGGAAAGGGTTGACCTTTACCCACTACTGCCATCCTCCCCACAAAACGGTGGAGCATTGTCTTCTACAACATTCACTAGTAATCACAGACCCTAAAAGTTGTTTCAAAGCAGAACGTTGTTTGGACGGCAAATTTAAACATTACGCCCATGGCAACGGTCGTGTAGATGTTATCCCAGCATTTCTAAATCACTGGACAACCTGGGAGCAGGAAATCGAATTTTCGGTGATCGCGATTTGTCCAACAGTGCTGAATCAAGCCGCTCAGCAGCGTGAAATAGAACTGATTCCACAGTTTGCGATCGCAGATCCAGTAATCCAGCAATTAGCCCTCGCGCTCAAGACTGAAATCCATACGGGTTGTCTATCTGGCAGGTTATATGGCGAGTCATTGGGAACAGCGCTGGCCACTCGTTTGGTGCAGAACTATGCGCTCAGCCAGCCTTCGCCTTTACTTGAGAACAAAGCCAGTGGTTTACCTCGATCACAGCTAAAGCGAGTCATTGATTACATGAAGGCGAACTTGGCGCAAGATTTATCGATTTTGGATTTGGCCACACTGACCAGCATGAGCAAATCTCACTTTAGTCGATCCTTCAAGCAATCAGTGGGAATTGCACCCTATCGGTATTTGATGCAACAACGCGTGGAACGAGCCAAGCAATTACTGAAACAGCAAGCCATCTCAATTAGCGACATTGCTCTAGAGTGTGGCTTTGCAAACCAAACGCATCTAACAAAAGTCTTACGTCAGATGACAGGAGTGACGCCCAAAGCGTATCAAAAGCGATGAGACAAAGTGGATTTTGGGGGCACAGATCTCCGCACGGCAAGATGTAAGCCTAACGATGAAGTTGGGCGGCTGACACATACCCAGAACTTATTTTATAAGCGGTAACAGATAAAATTCCTGGCGGATATCTAAAAGAGGACGATCAAGCAACGGCTCAAACTCGAGAAATGGCAGCAATTTTTGATGATTGCGAGCTTTAAACCAAATCGGGATTAACTCTAAAACCACCCCAGGCAGTACCCTCAAAATTTCTTTATATAGCCAGAGAACTCCCTTCTCTCTGATCATATCCTCATACATCACATCAACAGCAGGGGAGTTTTTCATTTTCAAGTACACCTGAAACGTACATTCACTAGTCCACCAAAACAAAGGCAGAATTTTTAGCTCATCGTGCATTCCTGTGTCACAAGCGTAAATCACATGCCCGACATCGTGCGATCGCAAGATTTTGGCAAAGTCTGAAGGGTGTGTCGCCGGATCAGTAACGTGCGGATTGAGAGCATAGTACTCTGCTAAACCTTCTCGCAAAGCTTGAGTACTGTGCTTGTCCATATAATGCGGCTTCTGGTTCATGGTATTTTGATACGGTACGGTATCGTAAACTATGCTAGCATTCATGAACGATGTCAGAAAAAAATCACCAGGAAGACCTCGCAGCGCAGCATCTCACCAGGCAATGCTGAAAGCCACGCTGGAATTGTTAGCAGAAGTTGGATTTGAGGCGATGAGTATTGAGGCGATCGCGACTCGTGCTGGAGTGGGAAAGACAACTATCTATCGGCGCTACAGCAGTAAGGATGAACTAGTTGCTGATGCCATTGAGAGTATGCGGGAAGAGGTGTTAATTCCTGACACAGGAAGCCTTTGGAGTGATATAGATGCACTCATTGAAAATGCCGCACAAATAACCCTCACCCCACTTGGGCGGCAGGCTGTTGCCATGATTATCAGTAGTGCATCAAGCAATCCTGGGTTCGCTCAAATTTATTGGAAGAAATATCTACAACCCCGACGACAAGCCTTCGATATTGTCATCGAACGGGCAAAAGAAAGAAACGAAATTCTAACAGACTTAGATTCAGGCTTGGTTTTCGACACAATGAGCGGCATCATGCTCTATGCATTGATCTTCCCATCTACAGAATCTTGGACCGCCTATATCCGTCGTGCCCTAAGTTTACTTCTCAAATGAGCTTCAACTGAATTAGCTTTAATTGCCCATAGACCATCTTTAGATCACTATCTCCGCAGGTGACCTAAAGCAGTCCAACGGCAAAGTGCGGTGGCGGCAGGTGCCCTTGAAATCCCCACATATGAATCTCGTCTATCCGTTGTCACGAAGTGTTAGCTGTCTGCATACATGAAAAATGGACCCGTATTAGAGGGGCGCATCTGAAGGTTCGGGGAACCGGTAAACCCAATTTGCGAAAATAAAAGTA
>CALCPB010000567.1 GCA_937897665.1 uncultured Halomicronema sp.
GTCTATTTCGAGTTGAAAGCCTAATTCAAGATAAATGGGTATGCCCGCTGTTAAGCGCTGCAGCAGCTCCGTTTCAGACTGTTGATGGAAGATTTCGACTTGAGGAAACTTGGCTGCCACCAGGGTCGCATCAATGGGTACTGAGCCAGCCCCCGGCGTCACATAAACAGCAGATGTCGGCTCTTGAGCAAGCTCCTGAAGAATCCAGGTTGTCTTGCCTGCGCCACAGGGACCAGCGACAACGGTAAGCATGGACTTGTGACGAAGAAACGATAATCATTATCATATTGATCTCGTTCAATTCGAGCAACCTGAATAAGACGTTATGGCTCAGTCGCAGATCGATATTGCCGTTGTGGGCGCAGGGCCTCAAGCACTCACCCTGGTGACCCACCTGCTGCAAAAGAAGCAGACCCTGCGAAATCGTTTTGTCGTGCTGGATCCGGCGGGGGGCTGGCTGCGGCAGTGGCAGCAACAGTTTGCGGCTCAAGAAATTGCCGAACTGCGATCGCCTGCCGTCCATCATCCCGACCCCAATGCCCATGCCCTGAGAACCTTTGCCGAGGGCCGCTACCATGAGCTGCATGCCCCCTACGATCGCCCCGGCACGGTCTTGTTTCAAGAATTCTGCGACACGGTGGTGCAGCGTTGGCGATTGCAAGACCACGTTATCCCGGCTCGGGTGACGCGGTTGGAGCCTATATCAAAACGACCATCCCAGTTTCGATTAAGCCTCTCCACCGGGGATACGCTGCTGGCGCGACGGGTCGTGATCGCCACCGGCGGCGGACAACCCCATTGGCCGACTTGGACCCAGCAGGTCAGTACAATCTTTCCCCCAGAGCGGCTCTGCCATGCCAGTCAAGTCCGGTTGCCTGCCCTCGGTTCACTCGCGGGCGAAACGGTGCTGATTGTGGGGAAGATATTCGATGCGGAACCGGGGTGGCTAGGACCCAAGTGTCTGAAAGGCTTCCACGCTGAACCCGATATGCAGGCGCGCTGGCAGATGGTGCAGCAAGCCCGCAATGGCGGCTCCCTAACGCCCGCTGTCATGACCCAATTGCGCAGGTTGGAACGGCGCGGGCAAATCACTTTTTATGAGCACTGTCAGGTGGCGGATGCTGAGTGGAAAGGGGATGCCTGGAACATCTGTTGCCATAACCATGCGGCCCATGATTGCATCGCCCATCAACCGATTCACCGCATTTGGCTAGCGACGGGCACCCAATTAGATATCCAGGCGCATCCGTTATTGGCAAATGTATGGGAGCGCTACCCCATTGCCACCGTCAACGGCCTGCCCGTGCAGGATGAGCACCTACGCTGGCCGGGATGCGAACTGTTTTTGATGGGGCCTTGGGCAGCCTTAAGAGTTGGCCCAGTGGCGCGGAATTTGTTTGGGGGAAAGCTGGCCTGCGACAGAATCGTGCCCGCCCTTACTAAGGCGACCCTATCGTTCGCTTAACGCTTGGCTGTCATTGGACCCTGCAGGCCATCCGCCATAATGAATTCACCAACCCACTGATGTACTGTGAGCGACGCTAAACCGAAAGACATTTGCCAGATCCGGTGCTTCAACACTGAGCTGGTGCATCACATCCAAAATACGCTGCCCAGCGCTGACACCCTGGAGACGGCTCAGATTATCTTTAGCGCTCTGGGCGATCGCTCTCGACTGAAAATTTTGTATGCTCTCAGCCACGATCAAGAACTCTGTGTCTGCGATATCGCCACTCTACTAAACGCTAAAGTCGCAACCGCCTCCCACCATCTCCGCAAACTTCGGGATTTGAAGATTCTCAAGTATCGCAATGATGGCAAACTAGCTTACTATTCACTGCGTGATCGCAGAGTATCCGAAATTCTTAATTACTCGCTGAAACAGTTAGTAGATTAAGGATTTTAGGGATGATGAAGTTCATAACGTGGGACTGAGCAACGGCCAGTATTTCCTGATTAGTTGCCTAGAGTTTTCAATCCGTCCGCTCCTGCGCAAGATTAGACGCCCCAGGCAGAATGCGCTTTTGTCGCTATCACTGATTAGCTTTACCAAGCGCTTCCATCAGAGTTTCATCATTTGGCCCTATCGAGCGACTTTCGGCGTAGGTCTGATGGATTACCGAAGCAGTATCTTCGCATTGCAACTCAATTTGGTTCAGCTCATTGGACGAACCAAAGGTACATATTTACGCTTGTGTGCTCTGTTGGGGGGACTGCGAAAAGTGTGGCAATTCCTCATTCAGGCAAACCCACGAGGCTGCGCTTGATGTCCAGATATCCAATGCAGGAGAAAAATTGCTTTGGTCGTCAAACGTCGTAAAGCGTATGGATGTGAAATCTGGCATGGCTTCGCCGGTTGTGAACAAGGGGCTACCGCAGTTCGAGCAAAAACTTCGCGTTGTCGGAAGGCCACTTGACGCACGAACCGAGTGTTCTTTCGGTGAGCCGGTGACTTTAATGGACTTTGTTGAGACGACTACGCCGGATGCGAACGGTGCCCCGCTAGATAGTTGGCAATCACAGCAATGACAATTCAGCATGGCCAGAGGCGCACTGTCACACTCGTAGCGTACGGCACCACATGCGCAGCCACCTGAAAATGGAACCTTCATAAAAGACCTCTTTGCTCAGCTCTTCGTGGATTCTTGGCCCGTGCTAGACCACGCTAGCACAGCACGGCCTAGCACAACATGGATCAAGTTATTGCTGGTACCTTTGATGTAAGAAGAAGTGAACGTAAAAATTAAAATGGGCGGCAAAACGGATTTGGATCGAGTGGTTGCTTACATTCCTTCTGAGTGCAAAAAAGAATTGGAGGAATGGGCACAGACAGATGAAAGATCTGTTTCGTGGGTGGTCGCAAAATTAATTGATAAGGCTTTGCAAGAACGCCGCAAGCAGCAAGAGCTTTCAACGCTGACGGATAAGCTTTCAGGTTCGTCTACACAAACAATCTGAACGACATAAGGCGTTGCTGAATCAAGAGATAAACCTTGGCGGAACTGGAACCTCGTCGGACTTGAGGTCGTGAAGTGGCAATCGAATCGAATGAGCCAGCATTTCTATGGATTTGGAATAGCGAAGGGTCTTGCGATGCAGGCGATTGCCATTAGCTCCATTTCGCGCCGTCGCTTACCCATAATTTGCAAGCTAATGGGTAAGCCAGTTTGCGCCTGACCCGCCGGATCACTACAGTCAAATGGTCAGTCAGATTAAGCTGCCCAGCGATGACACCCTGGAGACCACTCAAATCATCTTTAACGCGTTGAGAGTCGCTCACGACTGAAAATTCTGTATGCCCTGAGCCACGACCAGGAACTCTGCGTTTGCGATATCGCCGCCCTGCTAGGGGTGAAAGTCGCAGCGGCGTCTCACCATCTCCGTAAGCTGCAGGACTTGAAGATTCTCAAATATCGCAACGATGGCAAGCTCGCCTATTATTCATTGCGCGATCGCCAGGTATCCGTAATTCTCAACTATTAACTGAGACAGTTAGTGGATTAAAGATTCTACGAACTCGGGAGGTCTATAGTGCAATAGTAGGCAGACCTGAATTCTCATCGATACCTTTCGTTCCGGGGCACCAACGAATTGTTAGGCAACCTTAGCAAGTTCTAGCGCATTGCAAAAGCTGTTGAGACTGCTCAATAAAGCATTGTAGTAAGGAAGGATAAGCATCGTCCCGTTCATGTTGTAAACGGTCGTACAGTGGTAGCTCTGGCTCTGGAAGCAAGTGACTTATGTAAAAATTCAGACCTGCTTCAGTTAGGCGCGTTGATGCGATCGCAATCAATAAAGCTCCAACTGATTCAGAGTTACCGTTGTGTAAATCCTCCAGTCCCGGCAAAATCAATTCTGCTTCTGGTAATTCTTGCAATTCCATAATTAACTTCCGTCTGATAATGTCTGTTCAATAAAATTACTGAGCCGGCTCTTTAAAGTCTCAGGATTAAGAGAAGGGAAACGGATCAATTCAGGCTCAATTGCGCTGCACTCTTGAGCGTCTACCTCACGCTGTGACCCATCTGATCTTTTATAGGCAAGTATCAATCCTAAAGCGCCAATCTCTCCCCACCGTAACCGAACCGCGCTGGATTGCTTGAGAACGTTCAAATGATCGTCATAATGACTTATCCTTTATTCATATAATCATATGAACGAATGTGAGAAAGAAAAGG
>CALCPB010000568.1 GCA_937897665.1 uncultured Halomicronema sp.
GTATTCGGGCGGATGGCGATGTCATTGATCTCAGCCATCGAGTTTCCTGCGAACGCCTAGTCGGTCGTGCCCGTTTCCATTTAGGCATAGAGTTGGCTTTCATGGATGAACTTACGGTTGAGGCCAAAGGCGGCTTCGTAGAACTCTACCGTGGCGATGACATCTTCAACGTAGAGAATGGTGTAGCCGAGCTGCATGGGTGATTGCCTCTGTGGATTGGAGAGAGTGGGTGGTGATGCAGCCGATCGCTTGAGATCTCATCGCTCAAAGAATATTTCCAGAACAGAACTGTCTGCTGTCAGAGGTTGGTCGTGTCCAATTCTGACGAGCAGAAACGCGATTTCTGAGTTCGGTGCTTAAGCCGATCGCCGCTGCCAATTGACGTAGGGTAAATTTGCAGCCGTCGCTTGAATGGCCGTCGCTTGGGAGACAAGCTGACCGCAAGCATCCCACGTGCCACCGACAAACATTTGTCGAGGACCATTGTCAATCGCCACCGGGGCACTAAACTCGCCTATCGTGACGGTCAGATTGTTCAGATCCAGAGTGAGCGGTTGCTGGGGCTGGGCGGCAATCTGCGCCTGCAAGGTGGCCGCAACGTCAGAACTAACGGTGACGCAAGGCACACCCATGGCTACGCAGTTGCCAAAAAAGATTTCGGCAAAGCTTTCACCAATCAGTGCTTTAATGCCCCAGCGGGCGATCGCCTGCGGGGCATGCTCGCGCGATGAGCCGCAGCCATAGTTGCGGTTAACGACCTAAATCTCAGCGTCTTGATATGGCGGTTGGTCAAAGGCATGTTCGCCCTTGAGCTGGGTGCGATCGTCGGCAAACACCTGTTCGCCCAAGCCATCAAAGGTGACACAGCGCAAAAATCGAGCGGGAATGATGCGATCGGTATCAATATCGTTGCCTGGCAGCGGCAACCCGCGACCGCTAACCGTGGTGACTGAAGTCATGGCAAATCCTGATGAAGCTCAGCAATCTCTGGGCTTTCATCATATCGTTCTGTGGCGGTGATCACTCACTCAAGAATGGGTCAGGGGTCGAGACATCCGCCGCCGAATCGACCTTATTCGTGATCCACAGCGACTGGTAGGGCTGAATCAGGTAATCAGCCCCGAGAGACATGAGGCGATCGCCGCTAATCAGATCAATCCATTCATCCGTATCCAACAGGTTGAGGTCGCTCAGCTGCAGCTCCTGCGGTTGATTGCTCAAATTGTGAATCGAAAAAATGCTTTGATCACGGGCCATGCTCTGGCGCCAAAAGGCGAAGATGGCTGGGTTTAAGGGATGCAGCGTGTACTGGGTCGCGTTGGGGTGAAAGGCTCGCTGACGGCGGCGAATGCCGATCAGCCGCGACAGCTCTTGGAAGACTTTGGCATGGGGCGTGTCTGGGTCGGCAAGCGCTTTTTCCAGCTCATCAACGTTCCACTTGTAGCGGTTGATGGTGCGGTTGTGCCCGGTTGCGGTCACGCCCTCGTGATAATTACGCGTGCCCAGCAGACTGTGAATATAGAAGGCCGGGATACCCTCCAAGGACATCATGATGGTTTGAGAGCACAAAAACCGTTCGATTTGCCACTCATCTTCGCCCGCCACCGTGCCCTTCATGGCATCGAACAGCGAAATGTTGATTTCATAGGGCGATTCAGTGCCATCGGGGCGGCGACGCATACTGATTTTGCCCCCAAACCGCTTCATCGTATCTAACAGCGAGTTGTATTCGTCGGCGGTCAGCAGGCCCTCCGTGGGCCGCAACCCGATACCATCATGAGAGGCCGTAAAGTTGAAATAAGCGCAGCCAATCGGGGCTGGGGGCATGCTCATCATCCACTGTTTGAGATAGTCAGAGCGCCCCTGCATCAAGGCATTGAGCACCAGTGGCGGCAGACTTAAGTTGTAGATCATGTGAGCTTCGTTGCGATTGCCAAAGTAGCTCAGGTTCTCTCGATTGGGGACGTTGGTTTCCGTAATGATGGCAATTTGCGGATCAATCATTTGCAGCAATTCCCGCAGCAGCCGCACCATAGCATGGGTTTCAGACAGGTGAATGCAGTTAGAGCCCAGCTTCTTCCACAGATAGCCGACGGCATCGAGGCGAATGTAGCGCGCTCCCGCTTCGATATACAGCAGAATGATTTTGACGTATTCCAGCAGCACGTCAGGGTTGCCAAAGTTGACGTCGATTTGGTCAGCGCTAAAGGTACTCCAAACGTGCTTTGGCCCATCAACCGTTTCCAGTTTGGTCAGCAGGGCCGAACTCCGAGGGCGCACGACGGCTGACAGGCTTTCGTCATCTGGGTCGGCTTCAATCAAATAGTCGCAACCGGGTTTTTCACCGGCTTGAAATTGCTTCACCCATGGATGTTCACCGGAGATATGGTTGATGACTAAATCCACCATCAGGTTCTGGGTTGCGCTAATGCGTTTCACATCTTCCCAACTGCCCAGCTCGGGACTGACGCTGTTGTAGTCTTTGATGGCAAAGCCATCGTCAGAGGTATAGGGAAAAAACGGCAGAATATGCACCCCGGTCACCACATCTTGGAGGTGCTGTTCTAAAAACGTTGCTAGTACCGCCAGCGGCGATCGCCCGTCCTCAGCCACTAAGCTGTCACCGTAGGTGATCAGCAGAACATTGTCGTGGCTCCATTAGCGCCAGTCTTCGCGGCTACTTTGCTGAAGGTAGGGTTGCAGCAGCGTGTGCAAGCGCTCAGTCAAGGGTTCGGCGATATGGGCCGGATACACCCGCAATAGCAAGGGGTTAATCCGAGACGAGAACATATCAAGCTCAGGACTGCTGGGGTCAGGGGATTGAGAGGGCTGGATTTGTGGAGACTGAGGGCCGATTGACATAGCGGTAAGATTCCGTTGAAACCGAGAACAAAGGCAGGGGAGTGGCTGAATGCCAGGGGAGTTTACTAATGCGGCAGCATCAAATATAAGAGACCTTTCATAAAATTTTCAGCCTGATTCATTCAGGCCAGCTTCCTGGCAGCTTTTCCACCACAAGTTCAACATCACAGCCAACAAATAAACCTCATCTGCCCTTCAGGACTGCTTTAAGTACTCAGATTTTTAGGCCTATCGTCTGCCGTTACGTAAAAGACGCCGTTAGTCAGAATATAAATTTGTTTATGTAATCAAAACTTGAGGGTGAACTGGAAGTGCTCATGAACCCATAAATAATTGCAATCAAAAATTAAAGTGACAACTCAAAAAAGGACGAAGTCTGCTTAGGCGTCTAGGAAATAATTAGCTTCAAGAAACCTTGACAGGGCTGAAGCTAAAAAGTTTCGGTGAGACATCGGAACTTGTCCGAAAATTTCCCAGTTTTGAATGCGCTGCCCTAACGAAAGTCAGCAACCTTGACGCTAGCGAACGAAATGTCTTAACCAATAAACATATCACTGTCGGAAAAAAGTCTTGTAACCGTTGACACCACACAATGTTCACCCAAGGCGAAATCGATTTCTGGACTTCTGAGATGAGTGATGACTGCACCCACCTCAGCGAGCCGTAACTTCCTTCACCCTAGATGTTTTGCGCATTGGGGTGACTGACTATCCGAGTTCTCAGTGCTTAGACTTCCCCCTCCTCTCGGCAATGTCGGGGAGGTCAAGGACAGGGAGATAGATTTGTTGTTGTCCGGTTTCCCCGCCATCCATTCGGCAGAAGTCGGTCAAAGCTATGCCAGTCACAGTTCCTGGACTACGCTTGCGCGGGCAAACTTCACCGCCTGCGGCACTTCTCTGCAGGGGTGGGCGATGAGGCAGAAGATTGGCTGGAAAAGAGCTTGGTGTGAGGAGCTGGAATCCGACACACTTTATACCGATTCTCTAAAATCTAGCT
The DNA here is from genome assembly GCA_937897665.1 of uncultured Halomicronema sp. GTDB lineage: Bacteria > Cyanobacteriota > Cyanobacteriia > Phormidesmidales > Phormidesmidaceae > Halomicronema. The sequence continues at coordinate 3,859 of CALCPB010000568.1, forward strand.
ACACATCCTTTCCCCTTCGCCCCCTTGCTCCCATAGCCCTCCACTACAATCTGTAGCTCTATTCTGGAGAACTGGTATTAGACAGAGGGATGTTCAGGGCAATTGGTTCCTAGTGGCTGGAATAGCTGCTGGGCTAAGGGGTGACAGCGCGATCGCTCCCAGCTCGGCTGTGAATTCAACGGCTCAAATCTGGCAGGTCTCTGTCATGAGCTGATGGCTAGGATAGCGTTCAGCCAATCTAGTTGACCCTACAGGGATAAACGGCTCCAGCTGCTGTCATATAGTTGCGACAGTTGCACAATCAAATAGCGCTGCTGAGTC
>CALCPB010000569.1 GCA_937897665.1 uncultured Halomicronema sp.
AGAAAGCTGACTTGGATGTGTAGCTGTAATTCGTAGAACTGGCATAAATGAGATGCTGCTGGAGAGCACCCACCGAGTTGGTCGGACAGTGACGCAAAATTTAACTTTGCGAAAGTTCCATTTGTTGAGACAGTGAACACTGGACTTTGAATGAACGTGTTAAGCAACAAAGACAATCATGGTGAAAACAGCCTGGGTATTTCCTGGTCAAGGGTCGCAGTCGGTGGGCATGGGGGCCGATGTCATGGCGTTGCCTACGGTGCAAGAGCGATTAGCGATCGCCGATGACATCTTGGGTTGGTCAGTCAGTGACGTTTGCCAAAGTGAAGACAACAAAGTCTCTGAAACGCGCTACACCCAGCCTTGTTTGTACGTGCTGGAGAGCCTGCTGGTCGATCTGTTGCGATCGCAGGGACAAGAACCCGATTTGGTGGCCGGTCACAGCTTAGGCGAGTATGGGGCGCTATATGCAGCGGGTGCGTTCGACTTTGGCGTGGGTTTGCGCTTGGTGAAACTACGTGCTGAGCTGATGGCGCAAACCTCAGAAGGAATCATGGCAGCGCTGATGGGCTTCGATCGCCCTGCCCTCGAAGCGCAAATTGCCGAAACGGCAGGCGTAGTTTTGGCGAATGACAATAATCCTGGTCAGGTGGTGATTTCGGGTACCCCAGAAGCGGTCGATACGGTGTTAGCTGCCGTCAAAAGCAAGCGAGCGGTCAAACTCAACGTTAGTGGGGCATTTCATTCACCCCTAATGGCTCCGGCAGCCAATGAGTTTCAGTCGGTGCTGGCGGCGATCGAATTTCAGCCGACCCGCGTGCCGGTCTTGTCTAACGTCGATCCGGCTCCCGCCACCGATCCGGCTGCTCTCAAGCAACGGCTATCGCAGCAGATGACGGGGTCGGTGCGCTGGCGCGAAATTTCGCTCACGCTGGCGGAGCAGGGCGTGGAGCAAGTGATTGAAGTGGGGCCGGGCAATGTGTTGACCGGGTTGATTAAGCGCACGGTCAAAACCCTGTCTCTCGCGAATGTCGGCACGCTCGAACAGTTGAACGCGCTGTAGGCGAGGAAGGGGATGGCTATGGCTGAGCGCGATCGCGAACCCAAGGTAAGCCTGTTGCTGTATTGGCTGTTTAAGTGGTCAGTGGTGAATCCCCTATTTCGCATCTACTTTCGTGGGCGAGTCGTGGGAGCGAAGCATGTGCCCCGCCAGGGGCCGATGATTGTCGTCGCCAACCACGCCAGTGACTTTGACCCGCCGCTACTCTCGAACTGTGTCCAGCGCCCCGTTTCCTACATGGCGAAAGAAGAGCTGTTTGAGGTGCCCGTGTTAGCCCCGGCAATTCGGCTCTATGGGGCTTACCCGGTCAAACGAGGCAGTGCCGATCGCAGTGCCATCCGCGAAGCGCTGAAGCAGCTCGATCAGGGGTGGGCCGTCGGCGTTTTTTTGCAGGGCACGCGCACGGTGGATGGGCGCATTCCTGAGCCTAAGTTGGGGGCAGCACTCATTGCCGCGAAGGCCCAAGTGCCGCTGCTGCCGGTGAGCCTCTGGGGCACCCATCGCATTCTAACCAAGGGACAAAAGCTGCCGCAGGCGGTTCCCCTCACAGTGCGGATTGGTGAGCCGCTGTCGCCGCCGCCGTCAACGAACAAAGCCTCACTGCTAGAGACCACTCAGCGGTGTGCTGACGCCATTCACCAGCTTCATGATTTGGGCCGCTGAAGCGCGGTCTAGCAATCCATAATCCGGTCAATCGATAGAAAAAGACCGTAATCTATGGCCTGTGGGCATTGCCCACTCTACAGTATGTTCTCCATGATTTGGATCGCTGAAGCGCGGTAGCTCTGAACATAATGCAGCCACTTATGATAGGGACAGCATCCTCAGGATAGGCAACTTGCCATGACAGCAACGCCAGACCCTAGAGACTTTCAAACAGAAGTACTAAATCGCCTAGAACGTCTAGAGCAAAAGCTTGACGATGATATTCAGCGCCTCAATGAACGGACTGATAAGTGGAAAGAACGTTTTTTGCGATTGTCGAAAGACAACCTAGCGATTTCAAGAACCGTCATTATTGCTGCTGCCACGGTTGTGATATTTGGCAGCTTGCTGGATAAAGCCGAGATTATGGTCGAGGGTGCGGCAAAACTTTTGGGAAAATAGCGGCGATTCGGGCAAGCGGTCTCACCGCCAAGTTTCAGCACGCCCCTATTCCCAACTTTCGTCTGCGGCGGCCCAGGTACTGATCGAACGCAAGCTTTCGGGTATCTCCGCCTCGGGGGGAAATTCAAGCATCGTTTCGCGATCGCCCAAATAGCCCGACAGTGCAAACGAGTTCAACAGACGACACAGCGCCACCCAAACTGATTGGTCAAACTCCCAGGGCTGATCAAACCGGGCCGTATCGGCGATGGATTTCAGCGCCCAGAAGTAGCTGTTGCGCACCACCGGCCCCTGTTTTTTATAGGGGGGCACGTCATCTTTGTGCAGCAGCAAAATCGGAAAATCAAGGCGACAGCGCATAGGGCTAGGGCAAAAACGAACGGCACGCCTGGTACGCAAATTTGGGCGATCGCCGCAATGGCGGCCCAGGCTTTTGATACCTAAATTTTATTGGGCACTTATTTCCAACCCTTTCGTTGAGTGCTCGCCGACAAAGTTATGACAGCCGCTGTTTGTGTTCAAAATTTGCATAAGGTCTATGGCAACGTGCATGTGGTCAAAGATCTGTCTTTACTCATTCAACCCGGCGAGAGCTTTGGCCTGCTAGGCCCCAATGGCGCGGGCAAGTCAACCACAATTCGCATGTTGACCACCCTGACCCAGCCCTCCGACGGCAATTTGGTGGTGGCGGGTCACGATGTGCAGCGGCAGCCAACGCAGGTGCGCGAACAAATTGGCGTCGTCTTGCAGCAAACCAGCGTCGATGGCGATCTGACCGTTTGGGAAAACATGGAGCTGCATGGCCGCATGCACCACATTCCCACTGGGCCGCGACAAAAACGTATCCAAGAATGGCTTGACTTTGTGGCCCTGAGCGATCGCCGCGATAGCAAAGTCAAAACCCTCTCCGGCGGCATGAAGCGGCGACTGCAGATTGCCCGCGCTCTGCTGCACAATCCGAAAATCTTGTTTTTAGATGAGCCTACGGTGGGGCTCGATCCACAAGCTCGTCGCCGTCTGTGGGAAATCATTCGGAATCTCAACCGTCAAGGCATGACCATGCTGCTGACCAGCCACTATATGGAAGAAGTGGAATTTCTCTGCGATCGCGTCGGCATTCTCGACCAGGGACAGCTGATTGAGCTGGGCACCGTCGAAGAGCTACGCCAGAAGCATGGCGAGGGCATTGTCATGAAACAGCA
>CALCPB010000570.1 GCA_937897665.1 uncultured Halomicronema sp.
TTCGAGCCGCCGCGTGGCCTCGAAGAGTTCGTCAATGCGTTGTTCAGAGCGGCTCTGATACTGAATTTGCTTGAGCGCTTGATAGAGGATCTGGGAAAAGAGGATGGGATTGAGGGCCTCTTTTGAAAGTAGACCTTGAATGCCGCTCTGGATGAGCTCTTGAGCAAGTTCCTCCTCAGACTCATTACAAAAAATTAGCGTCGGCAGTGCAGCCAGCATTTGAGACGTTTGCTGGATACGCTCTCTGGCCTGTGCCCCCAGAGTCTCTAGGTCAAGCAACATGAGGTCCGCCGGAGAAGACGCACATCGCACGGTGGCATCTTCTAAAGAGGCGGCAACGGTTACCTGAGCATTGCTAAACCAGGAACTTTCCAGCAAATGACGGATAGATGTCGTTGTGGCGTTATTTCCGACTAGTAGAAAGCTCAGGTTGTCGCGGACGAAGTCTGGGTAAGCCATGGCTGAATGAGAAGAGAAAATTCAACAGAAGCGGTAATACACTGTGAAGCTTAATCAGCAAAAAACAGGCCAGCCAGAAACGCTGAGCGGGTTTTTCTGCTCAATTAAATCAATTTGAAAATCTTTTTATGCTTCTGTAAAACGAGTAAATTCACTTAGAAATTCAAGCTAAAACCTATTACTTGATGATTCTACGTAGATTTTTGACTGGGTTCTACAGAGTTAAATTACTTCTTTAGGTTGAGTATACCCGAATTTTCTATAGCATCATTGATAAATCTCTGAAGATGCATTGAAAATAGCCTTTATTGCAATATACAAAAAATCTTGATGTCAGTAATAGCGCTGAAAGAGATTTTGTGGACACTCTTTTTTAGCCGGAGAAATTATGGCTTGGTGATTTTCATACAACTAATTTTATATTCTGAGATAAATTTGGATAGAGAGTTTGAGATGGCTTGAGAGAGGCCGCAAAAAAAACATCAGTTAATCTGCTGAAATTCTTGAAAATGTCAGTCGAGGTATCCCAGAAAACACGTAGAAATCATCCCGCTTGATTGATAACCAAAGCATGCGTTAGCTGGATGATTCCATCTTTTGAATGAGTATGAAGAGTTTGAAGACGTAAATTAAAGCCTGAGAAACGTTGAGCTATCAAATCGGTCAAAGTCGACCGTAAGTCTGGCAAGAACACGACGATACCTAAGCTTCTAGCAGTACTCAAAATCAGCGACTTGATCGTCAAAATTGACGGCATAGGCTCAAACTGTTGGTGCAGGAACAGCACGATCGCTCTTACCCCGATCGCCCCTAGCCCATATCCCATCAACAGTGCTTCCCTGATATATCCGCTGGTCTCCTTAACGTCCTCAGCTGCCGCGATCGCCCGCGTGATCCCCAGAGTGCGCTGTCGCCTATTGCTCGATTCGTTACTTGACTCAATAAAAGTCAACGGAATTCGTTCTGCGATCGTTAACACATTGAGGAGTCCCTGACTTGCGGCTATTTTGAGGCGACCTTGGTGCCATCAAGTTTTGATGTCGTCGCCGGCGTCAATCCCCTACAGACGGCGACACCTGGGGTAACAAATAGTATTGAAATGTAAATTCTACGGTGAGAGAAAAATCAGGTTCGCTATTAAATCAATATAAGGAATCTTCCCTCGTCTGGCTTTTGTCAGTCATCTTAATAAAGTGAGATAGCCTGATCTCGCTGCCACGATAGTCCCGATTTTGCTGTGGCCTGGTTTTGCGTCCCTCTTTGGGCATGAGGCCCAACCCCCTCGCAATCCGTAACGTTCAGTCTTTCAACACCCTAGCGAATACGCCTTGGCTCGAAAGAGGTCGTTCTCTTTTGTTGAGCCGGTGTGTGCGCCGAAGGTGACCCCGTTCTTCATCGCCACCCTATGCGGTGGTTAAAACCTAAATGAGTGAATTCAGCACAATTTCTCAGTCAACAGTTTCGCTGAACCAGCCGGCTGATCCCCACTGTGAGCTGGGGGTTTGTGTCTGTATTCACGGACATTTTTATCAGCCCCCGCGCGAAAATCCCTACCTTGGAGCGATCGAGGCTCAGCCCAGCGCCGCGCCCTTTCATGACTGGAATGAACGCATTTATCACGAGTGCTATCGCCCCAATGCCTTCGCGCGCATTTTGAATGAGCAGGGCGAAGTCATTGATATCGTCAACAACTTTGCTCACATCAGCTTCAACATTGGCCCCACGCTGATGAGCTGGCTAGAGCGCCATGATCCCGAAACCTATCGGCGCATTTTAGAAGCTGATCGCGAGAGCTGCGAACGCCTCTCAGGACATGGCAACGCGATCGCCCAGGTGTATAACCACATCATCATGCCGCTGGCCAACGATCGCGACCAGCGCACCCAAATTCGCTGGGGTAAGGCGGACTTTGTGGCCCGATTTGGCCGTGATCCTGAGGGCATCTGGTTGGCCGAAACGGCGGTCGATTATCCCACCCTCGAAGCGCTCGTGGATGAAGGCTTTCGCTTCACCATTTTGGCCCCTTCCCAAGTACAGAGGTGTCGCCCGCACCACAGACCCGATAAAACAGAGGTGGTGTGGGAGGG
>CALCPB010000571.1 GCA_937897665.1 uncultured Halomicronema sp.
TGAACCCCGAGGCTTTGGTATTTGTCCTTGATGGCACTTTGCGCAACTTGCCCATGTCGGTGCTGCATGATGGGGAAGAATTTTTAGTGGAGCAGTATGCGATCGCCCTCACCCCAGGCCTCCAACTCCTAGAGCCGCGCTCCCTTGCAGAACAAGATCTGCAAGCCCTCGTCGTGGGCCTGAGTGAAGCTAGAGACGGCTTCAGTGCGCTGCCCAATGTCGAAACCGAGGTGGCCGCTGTTCAAACGCAGGTTCCCGGTGCGGTGCTGTTGAACGAGAGCTTTGAGAAGGCCGAATTTGCCACGCAGCTCACGGAGTCATCGTTTCCTATCGTCCACATGGCTACCCACGGTCAATTTAGTTCTGACCCGGAGCAAACCTTCATTTTGGCCTGGGATGACCGCATCCAAGCCGCTGAGTTTGGCAGTCTCTTGCAGCAGGGCGAGCGCCAACGCGGCAACGCAGTGGAATTGCTGGTGCTCAGCGCTTGTGAAACGGCGGCTGGCGATGATCGAGCGGCGCTCGGGTTAGCGGGAGTGGCCGTGCGATCAGGTGCGAGAAGTACGCTAGCGACCCTATGGCTGGTCGATGATGCTGGCACCTCGGTAATCATGGCTGACCTTTACCAACAGCTGCAGCACTCGACGCTCACCAAAGCCGAAGCCCTGCGCCAAGCTCAATTACAGTTGCTCTACAACGAACAGTTCCAGCTCCCGTTCTTTTGGGCACCGTTTGTGTTGATTGGCAATTGGCTATGAGTCCACCGGGCCATCAGTCTGGCATAGGTGAAAGTAAGCCTTGATGACAAGCCTCTATGTTCCGGCAACTCCCAGGTTCTCTAGCCCTCAACAGAGAAAGCTATGCGCGCTGGGCTGGCGATCGCCAATCGACAGTCCGTTAACTGCGCTCAGAACAGCGACAGAATGCCTTGGCCAGTATGCTGATATTCCCCGCCACTGCTCGGCTGCACTAAATCTGTAACTCTGTGCAGCCAAAATTGCCCAAGTCTGCAAAAATAGGAGCCTTGTGAGTTTCGCTAGGTAACGGGCTATGGGTCGAGCAGAAAGAGTCGTTCTGGCATATTCCGGGGGCGTCGATACCACCGTTTGCATCCCCTACTTAAAGAACGAATTTGGCGTTAAAGAAGTCATCACGCTCGCTGCCGACTTGGGCCAGGGTGAAGATTTAGAACCCATTCGCCAAAAAGCTCTCAAAGCCGGGGCCTCTGAGTCTTTGGTCGTGGATGCCAAAGAGGCGTTGGTCAAGCGCTATGCTATCCCCGCCATCAAAGCGAATGCCCTGTACGAAAATCGCTATCCCCTCTCGACGGCGTTAGCCCGACCGCTAATCGCCAAGCTGTTAGTCGAAGCGGCTGACCAGTGCGGAGCCGATGCGGTGGCCCACGGCTGCACCGGTAAAGGCAACGACCAAGTGCGTTTTGACGTCTCGATTGGGGCCCTTAACCCCGACCTCAAGGTCTTAGCCCCCGCCCGGGAGTGGGGCATGAGCCGCGAAGAGGCGATCGCCTATGGCGAAAGCTTCGGCCTCACCTTTGCGGTGAAAAAGTCTTCGCCCTACAGCATCGACTACAACCTATTGGGCCGCAGCATTGAAGCGGGCCCGCTGGAAAATCCCTGGACGGAGCCGCTGGAAGAAGTGTTCGCCATGACGAAGGCGATCGCCGACACCCCCGACGAACCGGAATACGTCGAGATTGAGTTCACCACTGGGGAGCCAACAGCCCTCAACGGTGAAGCGATGGAACTGACTACCCTCTTGCAAAAGCTCAACGGCATTGCCGGTGGACATGGCTTTGGCCGCATCGACATGATCGAAAATCGGCTTGTCGGCATCAAATCTCGCGAAATTTATGAAGCGCCCGCCCTTCTCTTATTGATTGCGGCGCACCAAGATTTAGAAAGCCTGACCCTGACCGCTGACGTCACCCAATACAAGCGCAGCATCGAAGAAACCTATAGCCGCTTAGTTTACAACGGCCTCTGGTATAGCCCCTTGAAATCATCGCTGGATGCGTTTGTTGAGCACACTCAAGAATATGTCTCTGGCTCAGTGCGGATTAAGCTGCACAAAGGCAATGCCCAAATTGTGGGTCGTCAGTCAGAAAATGCGCTCTACAGCGAAGCGTTGGCAACCTATGGGGCCGATGACTCGTTTGATCACCGAGCCGCCGAAGGATTTATCTATGTTTGGGGCTTGCCGACACGCATCTGGTCCGATCGCTTAGGGGAAGAGTAGTCTGCTCGCATTTCTCGGGGCTGCCATTCGTTAAGCGCAATGCTGGCCAGGAATGTTGAGCCAGCATTATGCCCTTGCGGGGGCGATCGCTCGCACCACTACATCATCGGTTTGCACACCCCGACCAAGCACAAAGGGCTGAGTGCCGACCGGCTCAAATCCCCAGCGGCGATAAAACGTTTGGGCTCGCGTATTGTGTTCCCAAACGCCTAACCACAGCGTCGAAAACTGCTGCGTTGTGGCGTAGTCAATGCAGGTTTGCATCAGCCGCGCCCCATAGCCCTGACCGATCGCCGCTTGGTCAACGTACAGCTTTGAGAGTTCGATCGCCTTGCCTGCCGGTTCAGCATTGGGCACGGGCACATTGCGAATCAGTTGCGCATAGCCAACGGCACTGCTGTCAGGGGTTGCCGTGGGGTGAGCGATGAAAAAAACGGATTGATCATCGGTGAGCTGCTGCTCAATCTTTTCGGGGGTGAACCGATTGGCTAGATGCAGTTCCATATCAGTGGATGCATTGTCAGCCGCAAAGGCATCGAAAAATGTACGTTTGCTCAGCGTCACGAGCGGGTCAACGTCGGCCAAAGTTGCTTGTCTGATGTGCATGGTGTCTATAAATCTCGATTCGGTAATGTCGGGCAATGGCCAGGAAAATTCTCAATCTGTGCGGAGTATTCGCGCATGCGCTGCCAACGCTGAACATACTCGACACGGCCACCAAGGGGAAAGAGGGAGCGGATTGGCCCTGGAAATCATCTGGATTCGGTGCATCGCTGCGCCGATGACACCTACGGATTTAATGATTTAGAGCGTCGCGATCGCGTTGTGGAAGATTGCTCCGAAAAAGAATAACTCGCGTGGGACGGGTCAACGCTTGGGTAGACAAACCTGACCGCCTGCAGCACCTCTTCTCAATCTCAGAAAAGACTTGATTGACAGCTCTGGTTCCTCTCCGTCATAAGGAGCTCATCTTGTAGGGGTTTTGAATTCTGCTCTGACAGCCTACTCTTGTTCGATGGCCATCCTGGCCGTCCTGAGTCGTTCATCGCGTTTGAGCAAACGGGTGATGGAGGCAGGCTAGGAAGCCTACCCGACCGGTTTTCTAAGATGCTTGCGCCAGTGGGCAGCAGCAATTTCGCTCACCCTTGAGAAGGCTGAAAGGTTAGTCGCATCAGGGGTTCGAGAAAACCCTTACAGGATTAGCATAAGGAGAGGTGAGGTGAGGTTCTTCAGCTGGACAGACAAATTTCACCGCCTGAGACATCTTCTTGCTTTTGGTGAAGCCTGTTCAGAAGGCTCAGGAGAGGCTGATCGACAGCTCTAGTTCCTCAGCTCTGGTTATACCCGTTCGACAAATTACAGCTTCTACAAGTCGGCTTCGACTTCGCTCAGCCGACG
>CALCPB010000572.1 GCA_937897665.1 uncultured Halomicronema sp.
TCTTGACTTCAACGACCTAGAAGGTCACGCATTGCAAGCCTTAACAGATCCGGCTATTCAAGACTATTTTGCCCAACGCTGGCAGGTCTTCCTTATTGATGAATTTCAAGACACCAACCCTATTCAAGGGCAACTGCTCGAACAGCTGACGGCTAACGCCAAGCTCACCATCGTCGGAGACGTGCAGCAGTCGATCTACGGTTTTCGGCGGGCCGATGTGCGGGTGTTTCAAGACTGGCAAGCTCGCATCCATCCCAACGATGAGCCGGTCGAGCTGAGCCTTAGCTTCCGCACCCATCGATCTCTGCTCACCCAGATAAATCACGTATTTGCGCCCATTTTAGATGAGTTGCACCAACCCCTAGATGCCCACCGCAACGAGGCCCCAGAGTCCACACCTGCCATTCAGTTCTATACCGTTACGGTAGATGATGAGCAAAAAGCAGATAGGTCCCTAGATACCAATGTAGAAGCATGTCGTCGAGTCGAGGCGCAGCAAATCGCGGCTCTGGTGGAGGAGATGCTGGCCACCCTGATTCAAGTCCATGACAAACCTAGTGGTGAACTGCGTGATGTACGTCCCGCAGACATCGCAATTCTGTCGCGTACCTGGGGACCGCTGGAGCTGTACGGCAACGCGATCTCTGCACGAGACGTTCCTATCCTGCCCGCCGGGGGCGGCAACCTGCTGGAAACCCGCGAGGCAAAGGATGCTTGGGCGCTGCTGCGGTTCTTGGCGGATCCCACGGATAGTTTGGCTCTGGCCGCAGTTTTGCGGAGCCCGTTCTTTGCCATCAGCGATGTGACGCTCTATACCTTTGCCCAATCACTGCCCGAGAAAACCAGTTGGTGGCGGCATCTAGGCACCGATAGCGATCCGGCCCTGACCCATGCCCACAGGACGTTGAAAGCATTGCTAGTGGCCCGTCGCACGGAGGCACCGACCCGTTTACTGCAACTGAGCGATCGCCTCACCGGCTACACCGCTGTCATCGCTAATCTGCCCGGTGCCGACCGTCGCCTGGCCGATTGGACCGGCTTTGGGGAACTGGTGCGATCGCTAGAAGCCGGTAGCTTTGATGTCCTAAACGTCATCCGACGACTGCAGCGAATCCAGGCAGGGGAGGTGCAGATTCCTCGTCCAGCTTTGGCGGGGGGCGATGCTGTTAGCCTCATGACCATCCACGCATCAAAGGGGCTGGAGTGGCCGGTGGTGATTGTGCCCGATCTGTCGCACAAATCCGTTAGCGACTACCCCGCTGTGCGCTTTGACCCAGAACTGGGCGTTGCCATCAAGCTAGAAGATGACGAGGGAAACCGGCAAAAGTCGGCACTCTACACGCTGTTAGAACAACGTCAAAAAGCCGATGACCACGAAGAATCAAAGCGGGTGCTGTATGTGGCCCTGACACGGGCGCGAGATCGTCTCATCCTCTCATCAGCTTCCCCAAGCGGTGGCAGCTTGGATATTCTGCAACCGGGTCTTGACGGCTTGATTGAGTCTAATGCTATTGCATTTGATCCAGACCTGGCAAAACCCGTGCCCCTCGCCGGATTTTCAGAACTCCCTGTTACGGCGTTGAGTGACTATGCCCGGTGTCCCTTACGGTTCAAATTTCGCCATGTGGATGGCCACCCTGGTTATCACGAGGGTGATGGCATGGGTGGTGGCGCGATGGCAGTCGGTAAACTTACCCATAAGGCCCTGGAGCTGGGCATTCGTCAGTTTGACACGCTGCAAAAATATGCCAACGATCTCACGGATGAGCAGATTCAAGATGCCCTAGCCTGTGCCACCCAGTTTGACTTAGTAGATGATTTTGCTCCTTACCGCCAAGGGGCTTTGCAGTGGGAGCAGCCAGTTTCCCTAACGCTGTACAACGTTACCTTTAATGGCGTAGTGGATCTGGTCGGCGATGACTTTGTCTTAG
>CALCPB010000573.1 GCA_937897665.1 uncultured Halomicronema sp.
GACGGTAACGACGTCGATATCGGCGCTCACCGTGAGCCCGTTGCGCAGCTGGTCGAGTTGTTCAGCCGAGAGAAACCGCCCCAAACTTCTGAGTTCGTAGGGCAGTTCACCGGTGCGGGCGAAGGTCTCTAAATTAGCCACGGATACGGAGTACTCCACCGCCCCAAAGTTGACGAAGAGGCGCTCGGTGCTCAATCCTGGCAAGGCTATCAGCAGCCATTGCAGCATCAGGGCGACTAATAGCAACGCCCCATATTTCATCCGTCGGTTTGGCCATATTCTAATCGTCATAGAGCTACTCAGAGTTTTGTCGCGATCGTGAATGGAGGACATCCCGCGTCGGCGATATCTCGCTTGATTTCGTCTTTCAGGTCTGATGTAATTAAACCAGGACGTTGTCTAATCTTGGTCGGGATGAGGCCCCTTGCGCTTATCAGCTCTGACGTTTAGAAGGGTCATAAAGTTGGTGTTTCAAAGCCTTTGGCGCGGCCCGAAAAGGGGCGAGAGGAAACAGCTATCATGACCAGCTTTATCTATACTAATCAGCATTTTCCACCGGGTCGGGCTGTTTTGACAGGCGGCCATCTTCCATATAAACAATGCGATCGGCAATATCGAGGATGCGGTTGTCGTGGGTAACCAGCAAAATGGTACAGCCCTGCTGCTTAGCCAAGTCATGCATGATGTCCACTACATCTCGGCCCGATTTTTTGTCGAGGGCGGCGGTGGGTTCGTCGGCCAGTACGATCTTGGGCCGACTGACTAAGGCCCGAGCGATCGCCACCCGTTGTTTTTGTCCGCCGGATAGGTCAGCGGGATAGTAGTCAGCGCGATCGCCCAAACCGACCCGTTCCAGCATTTCTCTGGCGCGCCGGTGCCGCTCTGCTTTCGTCCAAACTCCGTGGACTTCCAGCCCCATCTGCACGTTTTCTAACGCCGTCAGGCTACCGTGCAGATTGTGGGCCTGAAAGATATAGCCGTTGTGACGGCGGGCCTGCACCAATTCATTTTCTGTCGCGCCACAAATTTCATGGCCGACGACTTGCAAACTGCCTGATTGGGCCGATCGCAGACCGCCGATCAGCGTCAGCAGGGTCGTTTTACCCGAGCCCGATGGCCCGGTCATAATCACAATTTCGCCCGTTGATATTTCTAAATTAATGTCAAACAGCGCTTGTTTGCGCAGGCGACCCGTGCCAAAAAAGTGGTCGACCTGATGCACAACGATAGAGAGATCTTGGCCCATAGTGAGTGAATTCAATTTTGAAAGAGCAGAGAGGAGCAAACAGTCTTTAGGAGCCGCAAAAACAAGAGTCGTCGGGGCGGGTTTTGTGGATGCTTGGTATCGATAGAAATCAAGGTTCTCGCTAAATCCGCCCTGACCGCCGCCAGTCAGGGTTTAGAAAATATCAGCCGGGTCGGCGGCCTGCAGGCGGCGAGTGGCGATCGCCCCCGAACCGCCACACATGACAAACGTCAGCACGAAGACCCCGGCGGCTCGACCGACCGTCATGACCATCGGCAGGGCCGTGGCGATCGACGCTAGCTGATAGATGCCTAAAGACACCACCAAACCCGGCACAAAGCCCAAGATCGAGAGAATGAGCGCCTCTTCAAACACGATGCCGAGCAGGTAAGAGTTGCGATACCCCATCGCACGAAAGGTGGCATATTCCCCCAGGTGGCTATTCACATCGGTTGAGAGCACCTGATACACAATCACCACCCCCACGATGAATCCCATCGCTGACCCCAGACCAAACACCACGCCGATTGGCGATTCTCCTTGAATATCGTTCAGCTCAAAGTCAACGTATTCCTCATGGGTCAAGACGTAGACGTCGTCGGGTAGCCGGTCTCTGAGGGCCCCTTGAGTCGCCTCCCAATCGGCGTCTGGCGCCAAGTCAATCAGGCCGATACTGACTGCACCGGCCTCGCGCCGGGGCGACAGCAGTAAAAAGTTTTGATTGCTGGTGATCAAGGCCCCATCATCACCAAAAGAGGCTCCCACTTCAAACAGGCCGCCCACCGTGATTGTGCGCAGCCCAATTTCTGTGGTGACGCGATCACCTAGTTCAACCTGATCGATCACCTGGCTGTAGTCGCCTCGGGCGGCACGGTCAAACAAAACGGTGTCGGGCAGTAGCACGGTGTCAAGCTGCTCATTGACCACGGGCAGTTCAAAGGCAGGGCGCTCAGGGTTTTGCCCAATCAGCAACATCGACGCCTCTTTATCCGTTTGCGGATTGCGCCAGGTGACGGAGCCGAGATAAAGGGCATCTGCCGCAACCACACCGGGCACATCAAGCGCCTGGTAAAGCCGGCGACGGGTAAAGCTGCTCAGCTGGCCGAAGTTTTTGGCTTCGCTGCTGATCAGCACTAAGTCGGTTTGCAGGGCGCGCGGATACTGCGTGTTGCTTTTGTACAAAGCGTCGGCAAACCCCAACTGCATAAAAATCAAAATGTCGGCAAAGGTAATGCCGGCGATCGCCGTCAACAGGCGAATGGGGTCATGCTTGAGCTGCAGTAAGCCTAATGAGGTGCGCTGCTGTAGGGTTTTCCAGAGATGCATAGGGAGTTTCCTCGTTACTCAGTGACGATGCGAACAGTGACTTGCAAATTGGTTAGACCCGCAACGGCAGCGCTGGCGGCGTCATCAAGGCGAACGTGGACTTCAATCACTTTGGCGTCAATGTTGGCAGCAGGATTTTCATCCACCACCTGCTGCGACTCCACCTGCAGGCCAATGCGCTCGACCGTGCCGTTGAGTTCGCCCGCGATCACGGGCGAGGTAATCGTGACCGGCTGCCCCGCCTGAATGCGCTGAATGTCACTTTGATACACCTCGGCGACTGCCATCATCTGCTGCGTATTACCCAGGGTGACGATGCCCTCGCTGGCAATGTTTTCACCAGGCCGAGTGTGAATTTTTACCACCTGTCCGGCTTGAGGGGCTTGCACATAGGCTTTGTCGAGATCCACCTGAGCAGCGGCGACAGCGGCCTGGGCCGCGGCCAATTCTGCCGCTGCTAGCTCCACATCAACGGGCCGCACTTCTGCCAGCTGATCGAGGGTGGCCTCAGCTCGCGCAATCTGTTCCTGAGTGGTGGTTTGTAAGCGATCTAGTTCTGCTTGGGCCTCTTGCAGCTGTTGTTGAGCGGTGTCATAGGTCAATTCTTTGGTGTCACGTTCCGAGGCCGAAATCGCCCCTTGCTGATAGAGCGACTCATACCGCTGATATTCCAAGCGAGCGTTTTCGACTTCGGCGGCTAAGCGGTTGATGGTGGCCTGCTGAGTCGCGAGGGTGCCCGCCTCTTCGGCCCGAAAGCGAGCAATTTCGGCCTCTTGAGCCTGCAATTCACCCGTTTTGACCCCGGCTTCGACCTGGTCGAGTTGCGCCTGGGCGATTCTGACCTGCTCTTCGGCACTGCGCAGGGCGGCTTGCAAACGGTCGCGGTTATCTAAAATGGCGACCACTTGCCCAGCGTCAACGCGATCGCCCTCCGCCACCAGCAGTTGCCCAATCCGCGTTTCTTGGGCCGTGGTGGGTGCCACTAAGCTGACGGCTTCCCCCTCGGGCTCAAGTCGCCCTAAGGCCGTCACCGTCGGAATCGGGACTGGTTCCACGGTCTCGACATCATTCCCTGACCACAAAATTCCCTGATTTTGCCAGATCCACCCCGCCGTCACGCCGATCGCGGCGACAGCCGCCGCACCCAATAGCAGCGATCGGCCGCGCGGTCGACTCACTGCCTCCATTTGCTGATTCAACAGATCTGAGCCCATGGCATCTCACTGGCATGACGTAAAGGACTTCTTGATCGTACTAAACGGTATGGTTTTGTCAACCGAACCGTTTAGTACGATCGATGTCGAAAATCGAACTATTCTTGCAATAGCCTTGGTTGGGAGTATTTGAGCAGTGGCTTTGTCTTTTTTAATGGGTTGTATTGAGTGACGGTTGGCGATCAACTCGCTGAAGGCCGTACTGTAGAGACTGAGATATAGACAGCGGTTTATGCTGAGGTATGTTTGCGTTGTCCCCGCTGGGAAGAGTGACGATGTCCTTCGATTCGCCGTTCATCAAAGAACAATCAGATAAGGGCAAAGCCATCTTGGAAGGGGCTTTTCAAGTCTTTTTGGGGCAGGGCTACGCCGCCGCCAGTATGGATCGGATTGCGGCAGCAGCGGGCGTTTCTAAGTCCACCCTATACAGCAACTTTCAAGATAAGCAGGGGCTGTTTTTGGCGCTCATGCGAGCGGTAACTTCTGCTAACCGTCAGGTGGTGTTTGAGCTGCTGTCAAAGTCTGATTTGGAAGATCGGCCCGATGTGGTGTTACGGCATCTTGCCAACCTGATGCTGGATGGTTTGTCTAACAATCAACCGTTGCTATCGTTGATGCGACTCATTATTGGGGAGTCAGAACGGTTTCCGGATGTGGCGAAGACCTTCATCCTAGAAATTCAACAGCCGATGATCGAGCAGCTGTCGCTCTATTTATCTTCCCAAACGCAGCTGCGGTTATCGGATCCGAAGGTGGCGGCGCGGGTATTTTCCGGTGCGATGGTTCACTATCTGCTGGTGCAACGTGTGCTGCACGGCGATGCGGTGACGCCCTTTGACCGCGATCGCATGATTGATGGCCTGATCGATATCATCACCAGCCAAGCCCATCGCAGTGACGAGCCAACGGCGGAGTCGGCTTAGCAGGACGATCGCCAACCCTTCATCGCTCATGACTGAACAGAACGCCACTCTTTTTGATGGGTGCCGATGAATTTTTCCAGTCCGAGTAGGAGCAAAATGCCTACGCTGTAAGCAATCAGATCTTCTCCATCAAAGGTGGTGCCAATGATGGTTCGAGCCCAGACGGATGACCCCAATCCGAGGATTTCGACAATCTTGAAATACTGCAGGATCTCAATCCCAAACGCAAAGATCAGCACACCTGCGGCTGCCGTCAGAATCGAAATTTTGAAGAATGTTCGGGCGATCGCGTAAATCAAAATCACGACTAAAACATCGCCCACGTAAGGACGAATAAAGTCGTCACGCACATAGAGCGCGATATAAAGCTCAATCAAAAATAAAATGATTGATACGACAAAGTAATAGGCATTAAATCTCATCGGCTCAGAGTGGAGGTTAGTCGGTAGCCCTAATTATCGTAGAGGGCCTCGTTGCCT
>CALCPB010000574.1 GCA_937897665.1 uncultured Halomicronema sp.
CCTTTTTTCCAAGGGGGGTTGGGGGGATCGTTCCAGCACGGGCATCTGTAGTCCAATTTTAGAGAACTGTTATTACGGGTTGATCGGCCCTGACCCAGCCGAACAGTCATAGACTTCAATCCCCATCACCAAATTGTCATCAAACTCTTCAAACTTCTCAGGCTGAGCATTGACTGTAAATAATGGATAACTCCGGGTTTGACTGGCCCCCATAAAACCAATCTGAACGTAGCACTGGCCGCCACCAACCCCCCAGTGGTCATAGTCATATTTGCCGCCAAAGGGGGCATCTTGGGGCCAGTTGACAATGCCCTCCGGTTGGACATCCCGGTTGACATCGGGCGGATATTGACCAAATTCGGTCCGATATAGCTGGGCTTCTCGTGACATGACGCCCATGCTTTGCTTAACTTCGGCATAGCGGGCACGCTGCATCATGGCGGTATAGGCTGGCAGGGCCAGAGCAGCTAAGACCCCCAGAATCACGGTGACGACGAGTAACTCAATCAGAGTGAAACCCTGTTGGCTTTTCCAACGAGTTTGCATGGCTTTAATTTAGGGGTTGACTACAACGATCCGTGCCTGGCAGCAGGGAAAACAGCAGCGCTCTCATCAATCGAGGTTGGGTCAAAAACGCCAATTGGAGAAGCTGGGTCTTTCTGATGTGCCGGTGGCGTCCAAACTATCTGCTCGCTTACACCGTGAATCTCCCCAGTCAAAGGCGATTGCCCGCCACCGAGAAGCCCAGTGCAAGTGGTATCCCCCCCCTATTCAGAGCTTTATCGGTAGGAACAGGGTTCTGATCGTTGAGTTCAAGAAGGCTACATAATCCCAATGTCAGCCTTTATACTTGCTTTATACATTTCCCAGCGAAAATCCTTAGTTCAGCACGCAAAGGTACTGTATCCAAGCCGTATAGCAGTTCTCAGTGCTCAAACTCCCGAGACCATTGGCCACACCAAGGAGCCTAAGAGCACATTTTTAGTCCTATGGTCAGCGCATCAGCCTCTTCAGCTCTGGTTGTCAGCTCGCGGCTGAATTACGCCTCTTCATTTTCCTAAGCAACAGGACACGTAAGGCAGCCCAGGAGCCAATTTTGGAGCGGCACTTTGCGGCGATCGCCGGTCACAGCTGGGGCGCGGCAAGGGTCTGCAACAGCTCACCATAAACGTCGACCAAATCACGGAGTTGATAGTGCGCATTGAGACCGCTGGGATTGGGCAGCACCCACAGCTGAGTGTCGCCCAACCGTTCGGTTTGTCGACCGATCTGAGCCCGCCGCTGCTGAAAGGCCACGCGATAAGCAGTAACACCTAAAATAGCGAGCCACTGCGGTCGGAATTTTGTCACTTTGGCATTTAGCTCTTTATAGCCCTGGAGCAATTCGATATGCGTCAGCTCATCAGCCCGCGCGGTGGCCCTAGCGACGATATTGGTCATGCCATAGCCAGCATCAAGTAACGTGCGATCTTCCGTGGGATCTAAACAGTGATCGGTAAATCCAGCCTGGTGCAACGTTTTCCACAGACGATTGCCGGGCCGAGCAAAGTGATGCCCAACGGCGGCGCTATAAATACTGGCGTTAATTCCACAGAACAATACCTTGAGGTCGGGGCCGATGATATCGGGCACGTCGCTATTGTAGGCAGCTTGGATCTCGGCTTTGCTGGGTTTACGCAGTTGCGCCATAGCAATCAAACTCGTCAGGCAGAAGTCACATCACAGGGCAGAGCACTCTCACCTCTGACCTCAAATTAAGCAGTCAGCCCCCAGATTTACCTTAGCTGAGCTCAGTTGTTCGCGGCGCGTCTCCCTGAAGTTACAGGCGACATCCCCATAAAAATTCCCCACGCCCCCCAAGCAAGCCGAACCGACGGCTTGACGGAGGGGATAGTTGCAACATTAAGCAACCTTGTCATTCACGACGACGGCAAAGCTAAAAACGATCTTGAATTAAACGAGCACGAAGGGATTCGAACCCCCGACCCTCAGAACCGGAATCTGATGCTCTATCCAACTGAGCTACGTGCCCTCGGTCAAGCTAGATTGTAGCATCCTCCCATCGGGTGCCCGCGATCGCCGAAATGAATTTTACAGTGGGGCACCGTCGGGCCAAGAGTTGCGTCTGTCAACATTCGATCACCCGACTAAGCCGATGCCACTGGGGTTACCCAAAAGTTGATACGGCTCGATGGGCTTGGCGAGAGGTTCGATACTCGCCAGCATTAGCAACAACACACAAAAAGACTTTTTCATTCTTGGGGCTCAGAATGCGGCTAGAGATAAACACCGCTTGAGCCAGCCAGATTGCGAAAGCGCTAACGTGTTTATCGTCCGCCAGAGGCCTGATTGAGATCACAAGCACACCTGCTCAGTAAGCAGGCACAATTTCTGGCCGACGGGTTTTCTCCTGGCAGAGACGCTAGCGCGAACGACTCCGCTCAACCCTCAACTTCCTTCCTGGCCCGCCATCTAGCTGATTGAGTGGAATCGAAATCAGCGAACGATTTATACCGATTCTGCATGACAGCGCTACAGATCGAGGATCCCCCGCTGTCGCCGCCCCCTTGGGAAAGGGGCTATTCACCACCCGAATCTTGCTGCCCCCCTTTTTTCCAAGGGGGGTTGGGGGGATCGTTCCAGTACGGGCATCTGTAGTCCAGTTTTAGAGAATTGGTATTAACCTTTAATTCGATCCAGCGACTGGCTAGTCCATGAATCTAGGCGCGATCACCAATCTCGCCCGTTGCAAAACAGCGCGAAAAGCGGCACTTAAAGCCAATCCGCTAGCGCCGGGCAACCCTATTCTCCTCGCCTGTGGCCCCTGCCACTCCTTCAGGGCTTATGGTCGAAAAATGCGGCATCAAAAGAGCGGAATGGTGGCATCGATGCTAATGCCAAAAAAGGTGTCGTCAAACGAAATACGCGGTTCGGTTGATCGCCCGTAGCTCAGCCCCCCAAACACAGAGATTCGCACTGCAGGTGTAATCGCATAGCGCAGCTGCCCCGTGATGCGCTGATAGGTTTCGTGGCGGCTTTGGCGAGTAAAGTCTGAGATCGTTAGGCGGTAGCCAATGCCGGCATCCCACCGGGGCGAGATGCGATACCCCAAGTAAGTGCCCACCGAATTTAAGACATTGCTGAACTGCTCAGGGTCGCTGAAGTAGACTTGCCCCTGATAAAAACTATCTAGCGTCAGTTGGGGCGTCAGCACATCGCGGCGATTGAGGGTCAGCTCAACGCCGCTGTTGCTAAAAAACTGGTCTGTATAGCCCTCTCGAAACAGCAGTTGACTATTAAAGCTCAGCTGCCCGTAAACGCGATCGGAAAAGCGATGACGAACCCCAGCTCGAAATCTCAGTTCATCATAGTTAGACGCACTCTGCTGGTCGTAGCGCAGCAAGTTAGTCTCAGCAGAAACCAAGAGATTAGTCTGCGGGCCAATGCTCGGAAAAGCAATGAGGCTAATACCTGGGCGGACAAAGTTATCACCAAATCGGCCCTGAATCGGGTCTTCTACCAAAAAAACATTGTCGCTGTTAGCGGCCGTCACATAGGTCGAAAGAAACAACACTGGGCGGCGGCCTGGGGTAGGCACAATCTGCCGTAGCTGCAAAATGCCCAGCTCTGGATCTTGTAGAGGGTTCCGGAGTTGCAGGGTGCCGAGTTCCGGATCGACGCGGGGGTCGGCCACCTGAATCATGCCCAGCTCAGGGTCAAGCCCGCCCTCAGGCAGCGCCTCATCGGCAGGCTGGGGTTTATCTTGAGATCGGTCTGGGGGCGCAATGGCAGTCGGCCAAGGGCTTCCCGATCGCGCCCCAACAAAGAAGCGCTCTAATCGGGGCGCGACACTTTTAGGTTCTTTTTTAGCGGGTGCCGAAGGGGGGGGCGGCGTCTGACTCAAACTCGAGGAGGGGGGCGACGCCCACCTCTCTGGCGGAGCCGCGGGGTCAGGGCTCGCGGATGTGGCGGATGTTAAGCGATCGCCCATTCCGGAGGGGCCGACGCCAGCCGCAGCGGCTGGCGTGACGCCATTTTGGGCCGCCGTCAATGAGCCAGGCAGCACTGGCACCGCAGCGGCTGACAGCGGCACTTTAGCGTCATCTAAAGTTTGATGGGAGACAATAGCAGGGGGCGACGGGTTAGCGTGGGCGTGGGCTTGTTGTAAGCTCAAAACCAAAGGTAACCAGCCAATGACCCAGCATTTAGACAGGTAGATCGGGTTGGGCACAAATAGCTCCGCAAACGGTGGCGACTCTATTGTTTAGCCGAGTAGGGAGTCACACATTGCCGATATCAAAATTTGAGACCTGTAGAAACGCAGTATTTTTGTGAGGGGTTGAGTCCATCGGCGGGAACCCGATCAGCATCAGGCTCAGCCCTGGCCAGTTATCAAAACCGAGGCTAAGGGAAGTCATCGGATAGCCGAAGCGCTCAAACTGAGAATTGAAAGTGTCCAACAGTTGCAAGTTATCAAACGTAGATGCCCATGAGCCAATATGACCTCCGACGGGGCGGCCTGGCAAGTATAGTTTATGTGCTTTTGTGGGCGATCGCGCCGGAGTCGGCGACCGCCGAAGCAGTTTTGACCCAGGCAGCGGTGGAATCGTTTCGGAACCGAGTCGAACTTTCCCGGCAGGGGCAGCCCCCCCGGCTCGTACAGACGAGCGACCAACTTGGCCTCGGTGATGTCATTCGCACCCGTCAGGCGGCTCAAATTGACTTGCGCTTTGACGAGGGGTCGCTAGCGCGAGTGGGCGAGTCAACCACCTTTTGGTTTGTGCCCAACACGCGCAACTTGCGGCTGGCGAATGGAACGGCGTTGCTCCTGATACCGCCGGGTAACGGCCCAACGACAATTGAAACCCCCAACGTTATCACCGGCATCCAAGGGACGGCGGTGGTGGTGCGTCATCTGCCCGTGGTGAAAGAAGCCACGACGTTCCCTGATCTAACCGCCGAATTTAGCCACAACACGGGGCGAACTGCCGTCATGGTTTTGACCGATGCCGGCGGCCCGACCGCCGTCGAACTCCGTGATGGCCGCAGCGTTGAGCTGTCGGCAGGCCAAATGGCGATCGTCGATGACAGCAATCTTTTTTTATTCGAGTTTGATCTGGCATTGTTCTACGAAACCAGCCCCCTAGTCGCAGGACTGTTTTTAGACGATCCAGATTATCCCGGC
>CALCPB010000575.1 GCA_937897665.1 uncultured Halomicronema sp.
GGGCAACTGATAGACTCGTGGCGAGAATCTGACGCTTCAGAATCGCGATATCGGGCGCGTCAATCAATTCATGGGTGACAGCCGGAACTGGATCTTGCCAAATCAGCTCCTCTTGGGGCGCTTCCGAACCGAGGTAGCGGGCGCGCGGCCCCATGTCCCGGTGCGTCAGCTTAAACCAAGCGCGAGCAAACGCATCAGCAAACTGTTCTGGGTGCTCCAAGAAACGCCGCGCAATGGGTCCGTAGACCGGGTCCATGCGCATGGCCATATCCGCCGTCGTCATGCAGGGCGCATGCCGCCTAGCAGGATCGTGCGCATCCGGCACCGCATTCGCCGCCGCGCCCCCCTGCGGCACCCACTGGTGGGCACCTGCCGGACTCTTCGTCAGCTCCCACTCATAGCCAAACAGGTTTTCGAAGTAGTTGTTGTCCCACTTAATGGGGTTGGTGGTCCAAGCCCCTTCAATGCCGCTCGTTGTCGCATGCACTCCAACGCCGCTGCCGAAGCTGTTCTTCCAGCCGAGGCCTTGCTGCTCAATACTGGAACCTTCAGGTTCCGCCCCCACCAACGCGGCATCACCGGCCCCGTGGCATTTACCAAAGGTGTGTCCCCCAGCCACCAGCGCCACGGTCTCATCATCATTCATGGCCATGCGCCCAAAGGTTTCTCGAATGTCACGACCGGACGCGACCGGATCAGGCTGGCCGTTCGGCCCTTCTGGATTCACATAAATCAGGCCCATTTGCACGGCGCCCAGCGGATTTTCGAGTTCGCGATCGCCCGTGTAACGCTTATCGCCCAGCCATTCGGTCTCAGCCCCCCAGTAGATATCCTCTTCGGGTTCCCAAATATCTTCACGTCCACCGGCAAAGCCAAACGACTTAAAGCCCATAGACTCCAGCGCACAATTACCCGCGAGGATCATCAGATCAGCCCAAGAGATTTTCTGGCCGTATTTCTGCTTGATCGGCCACAGCAAGCGCCGCGCCTTGTCGAGGTTGCCATTGTCAGGCCAGCTATTGAGCGGCGCAAAGCGTTGGCTGCCAGTAGCCGCCCCGCCGCGTCCGTCACTGATGCGGTACGTGCCCGCACTGTGCCAAGCCATCCGGATAAAGAGTGGCCCATAGTGACCGTAGTCGGCAGGCCACCAAGTCTGAGACGTGGTCATTAGCTCAAAGATGTCCGCCTTTAGAGCCTTTAAGTCGAGCGTCTTGAACGCCTCAGCATAGTCGAACTCCTCTCCCATGGGATCGGATTTAGCAGAATGCTGGTGCAGGATGTTCAGGTTTAACTGATTCGGCCACCATTCTTTATTGGAGGTGCCAGTACCCGCAGTAAATTTCTGGGCCGCACCGGAAAATGGGCAGCCACCTTGACTGCTCGTTGCTTGACTAGGGGTGGTGCTTTGTAAATCGCTCATAGTATCTCCTAGAGTGAGGGCAGGAAGCGCTTTTTGACTGCCTTTTGACAGGCTAAAATAAGCTAGAAAAAGCCTAATCAAATTGCTTGCTTTTAGCATGATTCACAACATGATTTGAATTTATAGTAGCTTTCAAACACGCAAAATAACCAGACTCTAAAAAACTTTATTTTATAGATTTTTTCCTATCAAATCAAAACCAATAGAACCCACCATATCTCTTTTCACAAATAATTTTTATAGGGAAAACCCTATAAAAATAAACTCGAATAGCGGCATTTTCAGCATTTTGATACTTCTTTGAGTGGTTCTGATGAGAGTCGCACAGCTCCTGAGACGTGCGACTTCAGCCAAAATCAATTGCCAGCGCGATGCTTGCCCTGTGGCAGAGCAAGCATCGGCGATCGCGAATCATTTCAATCAAATGAGTCTACTGACTTCCTCAAATCTCTACAGAAATCTGATTCACAACAGACCAACTTGCATCAAGACAGACTCAGTGACATTAGGATATTCGGTTTCAAACCAAGAATTAATTGACTCTATTGATTATGCTTAAGTCTATTGTGCGAAATTTACTTCTTTCTCAAACATCTTTATCAAGAGTTTCTAATCGGCAGGTTTTTATTTTTGATTTTGAAAGTTCAATTTCATGAATCTGAAATCTAAACCTTAATCCAAAAGCATCAATTCACTAATCGAGACTAGCTTTCAGCTGGCAGCTCACTGTTTTCAGTCATTACGTTTGCTCAGGCTTACAGGGATGCACTTGAAACTCGACCACCCATCCCAAGCGATTAAACAGCTGAATTAATTTGTCGATCGTAAACCGATTGAAGTGACAATTAAATAGGTGCGATACCTCAGGCTGCTGAATCGCCAGCAAGGTTGAGAGTTCTCTTTGCTTTAGCCTAGTTTTGATTAGAATTGTCCGTAATTCATGTCCTAACTCTGTTCGCAGATCTAAGTCAATCTGGTCACAGCATGCTGGCGTCAGGCTAGGCACATTGCCTAAGCTAAAACCACTCTGCTCTTGTTTCATGACGTTTTTTGTCCAGTGTTTGAACAACCCAATGCTTAACGGCATGGCCGCAGTCAGTCTCAAAGCGACTCCTGCTGATAGAGAGAGACCGGTCAAACTAGAGCCTCTCTTTTATTAAGCCTGCTTCTATCTAAGAATAATTCTAATATAGGGGCAAGGCAATGAGTATATTGGCTTATTCATTCTCAGTAGGTCGAATTTTGCCGGCAGGTTGCCCCCAGCGATCGGGCGGGCATGCCCCGTTATTGGGGATGCGTCATGGCTTCGGGACGGACATAGTGGTCAAACTCGTCGCCAGAGAGGAAGCCGAGTTCAAGGCAGGCGACTCTTAGGGTTGTATTTTCGGCATAGGCTTTTTTCGCGACCTGAGCGGCTTTGTCGTAGCCGATCACAGGATTCAGCGCCGTCACTAGCATCAAAGAGTTTTTGAGAAAGTGCTGCATCTGGTCGCGATTGGGTTCGAGCCCGACGCCCAGATGATCGGTAAAGGTGCGGCAGGCGTCGGTTAGTAGCCGCACTGAATGCAACAAATTGTGAATCATCACCGGCTTGAACACGTTGAGTTCAAAGTTGCCCTGACTCCCCGCAAAGGCGATCGCGGCATCGTTGCCCATCACCTGCACACACACCATCGTCATGGCTTCGCACTGAGTGGGGTTCACCTTGCCCGGCATGATTGAAGAACCCGGCTCATTCACAGGGAGCTGCAGTTCACCCAGGCCACAGCGTGGCCCTGAGCCCAGCCAGCGCAAATCATTGGCAATTTTCATCAGGGCGGTGGCAAGAGTTTTGAGCGCACCGCTGGCAGCAACGATGCCGTCGTGGGCGGCGAGTACCGCAAACTTATTGGGGGCTGAGATAAAGGGCAGCTGCGTGTAGTGGGCAATCTCAGCGGCGGCTTTGGCAGCAAAGTCAGGGTGGGTATTGAGCCCAGTGCCGATCGCCGTTCCCCCCAAGGCCAACTCATACAGCTCGGGCAGGCTGGCGGCAATTCGGTGAAGGGCTTGATCAAGCTGGGCCACATAGCCGGAAAACTCTTGACCCAAGGTGAGGGGCACGGCATCCATTAGGTGGGTGCGACCAATTTTAATGATGCTGTCAAAGGCTTGCGCTTTGGTTGCCAGCGCCTCACGCAGACGGCGTACAGAGGGCTGCAGTTGGTGCACGATTTGCTCCACCGCCGCAATGTGCATCGCGGTCGGAAAGGTGTCGTTAGAAGATTGTCCCAGGTTGACCTGGTCGTTGGGATGAATCGGCGTTTTGCTGCCCAAGACGCCACCGCTGAGTTCGATCGCGCGATTGGCAATCACCTCGTTGACGTTCATGTTGGTTTGGGTGCCGCTGCCGGTCTGCCACACCCGTAGGGGAAAGTGATCGTCGAGCTGTCCGGCAATCACCTCATCGGCGGCCTGCACAATCAGCCCCGCTTTATCAACCGTCAACTGGCCGAGGGCGCAGTTGGTAACCGCTGCCGTCCGCTTGAGAATGCCAAAGGCGCGAATCAATTCGCGGGGCATGACGTCATCACCAATGTCGAAATGGTGGAGCGATCGCTGCGTCTGCGCCCCCCAATAGCGATCGCTGGGGACTTCTACCTGTCCCATGCTGTCTGTTTCGATTCGGCTCGTCATGATTTTTCCCGCCGCTTCTGCACATCCAAAACGCTAACAGTAACCTGAGTTCGGGATAAGACTGACAAGGGATCTGCGGGTAGTTGGAGGGCCAAATCCCCTCCTAGGAGGGGTGTCCGCAGGACGGGGTGGGTTTCTCCGACGGCTTGAACCCACCCCATCAGCCCCTCCCAAGGAGGGGAAAGTAACCGATTTTGCCTTAACCCGAACTGACGTTAACAGTAAAGGGGCTAAGAGGCTGAACTACTGACAGAATTCGTGAAGATTGCAAAGAAAGCGTTAATCGTATAAAACCTCTTCAATACATATGAACTATAATGATGTTTGGTGCCTCGGGCTTCCGCTCTTTACAGAGATCTCATTATGTCTTCTCTGACCCGTCGCAACATAGAGATTCTGAAATGGATTCAAGAGTTTTGTGAGCGTAATCAGTTTTTCCCCACCTACAGAGAAATCCAACGGGGGTTCAGTTACAAATCTGTCTCGTCGGTGCAGAACCGAGTACGAACGTTAAAAAAGCTCGGCTTTATTGTGAATGACTCCCACAAAGCGAGAACGCTCAGGTTAGCAGCGTTCGAGCACTCGCCAGCACCAGAACCCCAAGGCATTGCCATTCGAGGGGTGATTGCCGCTGGCGGATTCGTCGAAACTTTTACTGATGTCAAGGCTTAGTACATTCCTCGTGAGTCGTTCTGTCAAGCTTCTCGTGGTTGCGAGCGATTTGCCTTACGAGTTAGAGGTGACAGTATGATCGGTGCCAACATCCTCCACGATGATGTGGTCATTTTAGACAAGAGAACTGACCTCAATTACGTCAAAGATAGAACGATTGTGGCGGCTCGTCTTAAAGATGAAAATCAAACTACGCTAAAGCGATGGCATGAAAACAACAGTCAGGTTTCCTTGATCCCAGAGACCCCCGATTACCCTACTATCCAAGTCAAGCGAGACGATGTTCTGATTGAGGGGATTTACGCTGGGCTCGTTCGAGGCATCATCTAGGCTGGATCACTTGACCTAGAGGCAAACAAGTCGCTGGGTGAAATGCTTAGCAAGACTCAGACCACTGAAGGTTCCGCCAAACTCCGAACTCTGAATGCTCAAAAAATTGCGATGATCGCTACAGATTGCAGTCAAGCCTACGGAGCCTCTCCCTGCAAAAACTGCTCTGCCAGTTGCTTTTTCGCCAGGTACCCCAAGG
>CALCPB010000576.1 GCA_937897665.1 uncultured Halomicronema sp.
GGCGAGGTTGGCCAAATACCACGAGGATTGGGCAAACAGAAAATCGCCCGCCAGCACGGCCACGCGATTGCCAAAACTACTGTGGACAGTCGGCACTCCCCGCCGCACGTCCGACTCGTCAACGACGTCATCATGCACCAGACTGGCCGTGTGAATCATCTCAGTGATTTCGGCCAGGCGACGATGCTGTGGCAAAATATCGGACTCTAGTGACACTGCCCGCGCCAGCAGCAGCACGATCGCGGGTCGAATACGCTTACCCCCGGCACCAAACAAATGCTCGGCAGCAGCATACAGAATCGGATGTTTCGCACCAACCAGATTCTTTAAGTTGTCAACTAAAGTGTGCAGGTCGGATTCAACCGGAGCAAATAAAGAAGTAACTGAAACCATGGATAAGCCGACTCAGGCGGAGGTTTACGAAATTTTACAGTTCTGATCTTATTCTAAGGTAACCCAACCAGGGAGATGGCGATATGAGCGATGAGAACTCCCTATCACCGCCCCTGAGTAGAGCAACCATCCGTCACTCTAGGCCGACAGTTTGCGGCAAACTCTGGCACATCACTGTTTCTGGCAACCTGCGTGGCTGAGGAAATTCGCACCGAGAAAATGCCGCGCTGAATCAAGGTGTAAATTTTCGGCAAAATCTGCCAAAGTCTTGCCACCAGCGATGTCGAGACACCGGGGCTTATGCTATAGTTACTATTAAGATTTGAACTTAACTGAATAGTGCTGTACTCCAAATTTACCGCTGGTCTTCAGGACTGCTTATTGCGGCGGTAGCTTGGGGCGGCTGTCGTTTATCGCTAGGAGTTCGGTGGGCTATCGCTAAACAAGCAACTTTTTGAGGTAAGAAGGTGGGGTCATTGCTGATCCTGATTCTTTCCTTAATCCATACTTGTACCGCGTCGCGCCAAGAAGCTATCAGGGCGAAAACGGCATCTGTCATTGATGAGGAGACAGTGCTTCTAGTTCTTGCTACTTGATTTCTCCCTGCCATCGAAATGAGTTTTATTGCCGCGCCCACTCTCTGGATTTTGATGCTCGCCGTCGGGTATCTCTTTTTCGTTTACAGCTTTCTCTGGTGGGCTCAGCGAGCCCGTAAGCCGGCCGGCAAACAAAGACCTAGCCTCTAAGCAGAGGCGATTTTTCAAGCCGGTGCGTGGCTAAATCGTGGCCGCTGTCAATGCTGAATCAGGCGCGACAGCAGTTTGTGCTGAGTTAGCGACAACAGCCTGATCACGTCGGATGACTACTCCACAGACTCGATCTCGTCAGTTGGCAACGTGGGCGTCAGTCGGCCCGCGACCCACCAGCCAACACCGCCAGCGATACACAAAATCGCGATCGCCATGATTGCCAGCCACCAACGCGGCACCGTAGCCTTGGGAGCCCCCTCTGTAGAACTGGCGACAGCAGCTTCGGCGGCGGTTTCTTCACCATAAAGCAACGCCTTAGACGCTTCTGTGAGATCTTCTGTGGTCGGCGGCTCTGCCGGTGCCGGTTGATCGGGCATGGTGTCGTAGGCGGCATTCAAAGTCGGCTTAATCTGCATCAGCACGACTGAGACATTGTCATGGCCATTTTTCTGATTAGCCAGCTCAATCCAAGAATCGACAGCCGCTTGCAGAGAAATAATGTTTTTAGTGATCAGGCCGATGTAGTTGGCCCATGCCTTTTCAACCTGCTGGTGATCGCTCAGACCATCAGAGCACAGCAGTAAGACGCCTTCTTCATCCACGGCAAACCGTTGGACGTGGGGCGTGACGTAGCGGCTGCCACGGGTGCCCAGCGCTTGGGTCAAGGAACCGGCTTCTGGGCGATCGCGCAGCGCCGTATAAAAAGCTCGACCGGCAAGGGTTTCGCGACTCGCAATGTCATCATCCACCGTGATTTGATGACAATAATCGGGAGTAATCCAGTAGGCTCGACTATCACCGACATGGGCAATGTATAGATCGTCGGTTTGCACCCAGCCTTGAGGCGTCTTGATCCGCTGGGGCACCACCAAGGCCATGACCAAGGTGGTGCCCATCCGCTGGCGATCGCTGCGACTCTGCAGGTCGTTTTGCGTATTGACCAAGTCGTTGACGACTCGCACGGCGGCTTCAATTTGTTGGGCCACGACCTCAGGCGGCACGGCGTTATCTTCTCGCCCTGATTCTGCCAGCAGGCCTTGCAGCTGCAGCTGCAGCGATCGCACCACAATTTGGCTGGCCACCTCACCGGCCTCGTGTCCCCCCACACCATCACACACAATGGCCATACGCGGGGTCGGAATTTCGGGTTGTTCGCCTTCGGGATAGCAGGCATCTTCGTTGCGCGACTGGTTTGGCCCCGTATGGGTTTCCCCCGCAGTGCGAAAACGTGGACGATAGGGGGCCAGTTCCTTTAGTAATAGATAGTTGAGATCGACTGTGAGCTGAGCCGGGGACATCTCGCCAGCAGCCAAAGCCTGACAGACTTTCATCAAGGCGTCGGCGATCGCGGGTTGCGCGCCGTCTACCAGCAACTGCCAAGCCTGCGACAGAGCTGTAAAAGTGAGTGGCTGGGCATCCGGCGTCAGCTGCAGCAACCGCACTCGCCAGCCCTCGACCCGCACGAGGGCTAAATCCAGCAGGCTACTTGCCACACCCACTTCTAATAAAGGTTGCCAGAGCTGCCAGAGCTGCCAGAGCCAAGATAGCTGACGCGCTGAGGAGGCTGTTGCCCATTGGCTCAGCAGGTCTGGGTAGAGGTTTCCTGCCCGGTTATTAATGGGGGCATTTTCCAACAAGATCCATGGAGACTTGCCTTTCTGAGTCAGGACGTCGTAAACGCCTGGCACATGCAAGCGATGACTATGCGCCTTCAAATAGGGAATCGCCGTTTTCGGCATGGCGTCTGGTGTCGCGGGTGGCACTTCAGGCTGAGTATCTTGCCAAATCTGGGGCGCTAAAACCTCGTAGCGATCGCCCACGATGTCACCCACAGGGTCAGATTCCGCCCCCGTACCCATCGCCCACAGACACACTTTCGTTGAAGAACTCACTCGCTCAGCACTCGTCATTAACTT
>CALCPB010000577.1 GCA_937897665.1 uncultured Halomicronema sp.
AATTCAAGTGGGTGAACAGCGTAGTCGCGGCGTAGAGTTGGATATTACAGGTGAAATCTTACCTGGATGGAACTTAGTGGCTTCCTATGCCTACACAGATGCGGTCGTCACAGAAGACAACGACACACCAGAGGGAAACCGATTAACGAATGTTCCTGAACACCAAGTCAGTCTTTGGACAACCTATGAAATTCAGGAGGGTGACTTGGAAGGATTAGGCTTTGGACTAGGACTGTTTTATGTCGGTGAGCGTCAAGGAGATTTAGCAAATTCGTTTGTCCTTGATGACTATTTCAGGACGGATGCAGCGCTTTTTTATCGAAGAGATCAGTTTGATGCAGCTATCAATTTTCGAAATTTGTTTGACATAGATTATTTCCGCGCTTCTGACGGTGGAGACTTATTCTTGTTTCGGGGGGAACCGTTCACCGTAACTGCTTCCGTTAGCTGGAAATTTTAGTCTAGGTCTGTTAAGGGAGCTACATTCGTGAAGCCTAGACCCCTAATAAAGCGATACTTCAAGCAAGTAACTCTCTCTCTTTTGATAGTGCTTGTTTCGGCCTTTGCCACTACTGCTTGCCATAGCCAGTTGTCGCGGTCAGAGCAACCAGCAGCAAATCAATCATCGTGTCATATAGTTAAGCATTTAATGGGAGAGACATGCGTACCCGATAATCCTCAAAATATCGTGACGTTGTATACGCCTCCCTTGGCAAGCCTGTTAGCTGTTGGAGTTGAGCCTATAGGCATAACGCCGGTAACAGGAATACTAGATGAGTTTCCTGCATACCTTCCCGACAAAGTCCAAGACATAGAGATAGTCGCCAATATTAATGATGAGCCAAACCTAGAAAAGCTTCTTCAGCTTAAACCAGATTTGATTTTGGGATGGAGCTTTCATTCTGAAATATATTCTCTACTATCTAGAATTGCTCCCACCTTGCTAACTAAGCCGGATAGTGATGCGACTGTGTGGAGCGATTGGCAAAGCTACTTCAAATTTGCAACAAAATCAGTGAATAAGGAGGCTGAATCCGAAAAATTCATAGAGGAATATCAACAGAGTATTCTTAAACTCAAAACCGATCTTGAGGATCAATACGGTGACAAGACCATATCCGTTGCCCACATTAGCGATGAGTACGGCATTGAAACCTATGTCAAAAATTCTTTTCCTGGCTCCATTCTGTCCAGCTTAGGACTAAAAAGGCCAGAACCACAAAACACGAATATTCAGCCTAGAGGAACGGTTGAAGCTATATCCACCGAGCGAATTGATTTGATCGACGGTGATGTTTTGTTTGTTCTGATCTTCGATGAGAATGATAATAAAATACTTGAGAATCTTTTGAACGGACCCTTGTGGAAAACTCTTAGGGCTGTTCAACAAGAACAAGTATACTTCGTTGATGGGTGGACTTGGGCTGTGCCTAATCCATTGGCTGCTCAGGTAATTGTCGAGAATTTACGCAATCATCTGCTTGATTCCTCTTGAAAATTCTCTTTCTACTCATATTTGAAAGTCTATTAGAGTTATCTGATTGCAAAATTTAGCAGCCTACTTACGTAATCTGAATGACTGTATATTTGTAGCGTTCAACAATGCATTATGTATGTCATTGATACTAGAATTCACCTGCTGGCCTTTGTGAAATGCTCTAGGAAATTGAGGGCTGTAAAGCGAGATCGCGACTAGCTAACTATCGTCAATTCATTCATGTTCTTAAATGCCTGAGCCGCTGTTATCAAACTTGCTGAATTATGGCGTGCGATCGTGTACTTGCGATTCATATTTAAGAATTCAAAGACTCCAATCTTTTAACGTCGCTTACAGGAGATTCACAATGATGACCTTACTATTGTTGCAATGTCGTCACCCAACCTTACAAAATCTTTTGTATTCAGCGTTATTAAATGATCGACACCTGCCTTTAAAGCAGCCTGAGCAATGATTGCGTCAAACATAACCCCACCAGCCATCCTTAAGGTGGCCAATCGCGAAATTGCCTGCTGATAGTCATCGACCTTCAACGGTACAGGCTGTAAATAATTCAGCAAATCTTCGATTAACCCCCTGGCCTCGCCTGGCAAAATCTTCAAAGATTCAGGTAGACGAGTCATGACCGCATAAAGCTCCGCCAAACTATGGGTTGAAATATAACCCTCAGCTTCTCCTTTTTGTGCCAATTCAAGTAATAGAAATGCTTCATCGTGATTGCTATGTTCCACTAACAAAGCCGCAACCAAGACAGAGGTGTCATACAAAGCTTTTATGAAATGGCTTGGTCAACCTGCGTCTGAATACGCTCTTCTCGCATTTCGGCAACCAGCGCAATGGTGTCTATCTCACTCAAAGAACCAGTCTTTATGACTAAAATTCCCTGCTTGCGCTGCAAGCGGCTTGATATCTCTGATGAACCACCCAGCATCTGATGAGATGCCCCACCCATCTGTTCCAATACTGTTTTGCCATGCCTAGAGGTTTCTGCTTCAGATAAGGGTTGCCGCTGCAATACCTTGAGCAGACCCAGCAGTGCGTGCACTAGCTCATCGGGTGATCGCTCAATCGCTTGAATCAATTCTTGCTTTGGAGTCATAGCCATGTCGTTCTCACAAAGAGATTCAACCACTTGCACTTTAATGATGGGCAATCACATGAGCGATCGCCTCGACACAATGGCCTACCCCACCACTTGCACATTCGCTAGAGGCTTCTGCGATCGCATGGCTCCCATGACTAACGACCCGACCAACCGCTTGAAGATCGTCACCATCTGGCACGAGGCCCATCTCGTAACAGGTCAAATCCACCTCAGGATCTGGCCTTTGAGACAGCCTTTGCCGATTGCGATAAACATCGACGAAAAACCAGCCAACGCCTAACGCTGTCAATGAGCCAACCAGCAGAGTGAGAAACATTGCCAGCACCTAACGCACATTTAGTCCCAATTGTAGCTTGAGCAAAACTGAGGATTTATGGCCATCTCCAAGCCTCCCCTGCGGCGGCTACTCCGCCACGCCAAACCGTTTCAGCCGCAAATTGCCACTGCCATTTTTTGCTCCATCTCTCGCTCTCTGTTCGACCTCGCGCCTCCTTTCCTGATTGGTGTTGCTGTCGATATCCTGGTACAGCCAGACGCCTCCTGTTTGGCTCGCCAGGGCATCCAGGATGTCTATACTCAGCTGCTGGAGGTTTCGGTACTGACGGTGCTGGCTTGGGGCCTCGAATCGCTTAGTCAATATGGGGCCGATCGCCGCTGGCGCAACCTGGCCCAAACCCTGCAGCACGAACTGCGCGTCGATGCCTATGGCCATCTGCAGCGGCTAGAACTGGCCTATTTTGAAGACAGCAGCACCGGCACCCTGCTAGCCATCCTCAACGACGACATCAATCAGCTAGAGAGCTTTTTAGATACGGGTGCCCGCGACCTGATCGACTTTTTTACCCGCGTCGCTGCCGTGGGCCTCAGCTTTGTGCTGCTCGCCCCTGGCATTGCCTGGCTGGCGATGGTGCCGATTCCGTTCATTTTGGGCGGCACGTTTTGGTTTCAGCAGCGGCTGGCCCCGCGCTATGGGGAAGTGCGCGATCGCAACGGCTTGATCAATGCCCGTCTGGCCAACAACCTCTCTGGTATCGCCACCATCAAAAGCTTTGCCACCGAAGCCTACGAGCAACAGCGCGTTCATCAAGACAGTGATGCTTACCGTCAGAGCAACCGGCGGGCGATCGCCCTCAGCACGGCGTTTCAGCCATTGCTGCGATTTTTGATTTTGCTGGGCTTTGTCGCCACGCTCTATCTCGGTGGGCGAGCGGTGCTAGCGGGGCAGCTCAGCGTCGGTACCTACGGTTTTATGGAGTTCATCGTGCAAGATTTGCTCTGGCCCTTTAACGAACTGGGCGAAATTCTC
>CALCPB010000578.1 GCA_937897665.1 uncultured Halomicronema sp.
AGTTGGTCTTCGTCAATCAGCGTGCGGCCGGAAAACGGCACCCGAGGACTCTCTCTAAAATCAACTCTTCCAAGACGTTTAAAGACTGCTGAATATCCAGGCGTTTAACAGTTTCGCTGGTATTAATCGGCGCCTCATTAGCCACTGCTGATCGCTCAGCAGCGTTGCCATTGGCGGCATTGGTTGGGGTTAAGTCTTGTCGTAGCATCGGTATATGTCCCGGGCAACATGCTGAGGCACCAAGTGATCTACTGGCCCCCCATATTTGGCGATCTCTTTCACCAGACTACTGCTTAAAAAGCCATACTCGGTTGAAGTTGCCAAAAAAACGGTCTCTAAGTCGGCGGCCAGGGTCTTATTCGTGTGAGCCATCTGCAATTCTTTTTCAAAGTCAGATAGCACCCGCAGCCCCCGCAGCAAAACTTGAGCCTGCTTCATTCTGGCATAGGTTACTGTAAGCCCTTCAAAACTGTCGATTTCGACATTTTTCAGGTGATTGACCGAGACCTGAATCTGCTCAATGCGCTGTTTAGCCGTAAACAAGGGACTCTTTTGAGGGTTGGAAGAGACCACTACCACCACCTTTTCAAACAGGCGGCTACCACGGGTAATGATATCCAGATGTCCTAAAGTAATGGGATCAAAGCTTCCTGGGTAAATTGCAATCACGCCGCCGCCCCCTAACCAAACAGGTCATACCTGATGGAGGCTATCACAGTGTTATTTGGCCGGAAACCCTCACCGGAGAAGATCGCCTCAGCATCCTCAGGGCGTTGCCCCAAAAAGTATGCAGAAAAGGTGACCAGCAAGGCTTCTGAATCCGTTTGCTCGGCCACCTTTTTGAGGGGCAAATGGTAGGGGCGATCGCCGTTTCCTGAAGGCGAAATCCACCTGGAATTCCGATGGCATCCCTATTGAACTCATGGCAAAATGTCTGGGGCTTGGCCAGATCCTTAGGATGCGTCATCAATGACACTCGCAAGCCTGACGGTATGGCATTACCGCGCGCTCCGGAAAACTAACTAGAAGCTGAACTGCTCTCAGCATCAGAATTCAGCAGCTAAATGATGACAGCCTCTCGTTATCGGTCAACCAATTGGGCGATGGGCGACGGTAACTGACCGCGATGACGCGCCGCGCATCGCCCCCATTCAGTTAGCAGCCCTTCGGCGGAAACCACACCAGTGACCCGTCGTCATCATTGCGCCACCGCATCCAGCCTTCTTGGGTGGCCGCTCCTGGCAAAACGGTGCAGCCTTCGGCGGGCTGGGTCACGCGCACCTGCATCCAATCGCCGTTGAAGGCCAAAGGCTCAATGAAGCTGTTGGGGCCAATCAGCCCCAAAATATTGCCGGAATTGCTATTGGGTGCGCTGTTCAGCGATTGCGATAGCCCGTGCTGACGATATTCCACCCAGCCCATATCGAGAAATCGATTTTCCCAAGTTTCGACGGCTAGGTCGAGGCTGCCCAGATTGAGATGGTCGATATGAGCCCAGGCGTTGCCGACGGGCGTATATTGAAATTGAAACCAGCCATCCTGACGAATTTCAGTGACGGGAAAAGAAAACAGGGCGTAGTAGGTCTGCAGCATGGAAAAGCTAGCATCGCGACCTAGGGCTAGAGGTGTTTGACCGTTAGGCACTAGCCAACCATTAACAATCCATCCCCAGTGCGAGCCGTTGGGCTCGATATAGATCGGAATTGCCGCAGCCTGCAGCCAGTTCGCCGTTAGATAGGGACTGTCAGCCCAATCGGGACTGTTTAAAAATGAGAGGTCTCGCGGTCGGAGGTGACCGATACCAATATCGTCAGTGGGTTCGGGCAAGAGACCAACAATGCCATCGATCGCGGGTGCTTGGGGTGCCGGTAGGGGGGTAGGCAGCGGCGGCACTGGCGGACTGATCCGAGTAAGAGACAAGATGACGGGAACCAGCGGAGTTTCCGCAAGCGGTGAAGCTGACGATGGCAGGGCCGAGATCGCGGAGACTCCCCAGCTGCAGACGGCGCTGATTAACCAAATGGCCTTGAACTGAATAGCTTTTTTTCTCATTACTCCAGCGATCGCACTTGTCGACAAAAACAACCTGGTAGCGGCACTCTAACCCTGGATTTCATGGACTTCGGCATCTTTACTTTGTCGTCATGACACACTGTGAGAAAGACATCGCATTAACTCCGTATTGCCTTCATTGACGCTCAGTGCCATCAGCAGTCGAGCTATCTCATCACTCATTCTGTTTGCCGAATCAGCAGCTCAGTACTGAGATTTTTTAAGTCGTTAATTATGCTTATGGCCAGGGGTTTCTACGGAACATGACGCGGCATCGTCATCAATGGTTTCGCCAGGGACGATATCGGTCGGGCGATACTGCTCAAAAGCGCGATCGCCTGGTCTCAAATTTCGCGGCGAAAACGGCTAACCGTCCGCCGGCGACACTTTGGTGACCTGTTTTCAGTATGCCCCGTGATCGGGGCAGCAGATGCAGTGACCGCATAAACCGACAGTAGAAAATCGTAGACGATGGCACTTTACACCGTGAAGAAGCCGTGCAACCACCTACGCAGTTCTACGTTTTTTAGAAGATATTGAGGATAGGTCGCGAGGCAGGTATCCCAATCCTAAGTTGCTGATGGATTTTCGAAGATTTGACAACGATTGAATCCGGCGAAAGCGGTATCAGCTATACCTAAGACAGGTGTGTTTAAGGGATCAAAGGGCTTAAATTTAGCAATCACCCTCTGCCTTCCCATGACGAGGATGGCGGTCATGTTCTTTTCTTCTTCTCACGAGGTGAGCAAATGACTATTTTACGATTGGGCCAGGCACTGTCAGCGGCATCGCTCTTGTCTTTCTTCGCCGTGGCGTTGCCCGTTGCTGCCGATACTGCAGAACCTGGCGATGCTTCCAATCAGCTTCTCCCGTTAGAGACGCGGGGGATGAGTGTTGAGGTTGATCCCAACCTTTATCAATCGGCCGCTGAGGAAATCAATACCTTTGAAGCTCCCAATTCATCCAACTCGTCTGGACTATCGGACATCGGCATTTTCGATGATATTGTCGACGAGAATGGTGAGCTAGATTTGCCTCTGGGTATCACCGTTTTTGATTCGATGGGGTCGACCTCGGTCGGTGTGGGCAGCGATTTTTAATGCGTGAGTTGGAATCGACACGTTTTTCCAACTTTGAGGCGCGTCATCAATTCGTCGCTAAAGGCGGGAGGTTTAGGCTTGCCCTGCACACTTCGCCAGCCGCTAGGGCTGGCAACGAAGCATTTGTCCTGCATGATGACAGCCCCTCGAAAACGTGTCCTGGGCAAAAAAATCTCTAGCCTGTGCGGCGTTCACAGCGGTGATTGTTACCCCGTGTCAGTTTCCTCTGGTCAGGGCAATTGAGCGGCAGTGCTAGACTGTGGGCCTGTCAGCCGCTGCCGGCTGACGGCACTTAACGCCTTGCGGTGTGCATGATTTCAACCTTTTACGATCGCCGCCAAGCCGGAGAATTGCTGGCTCACCGGCTCTCGGCAGTAGCTGGGGCAGGCTCCGGCTGGGTGATCGCGCTGCCGCGCGGGGGCGTGCCGGTCGGCGCGATGATTGCTCAGGCGTTGGGGTGGCCCTTAGACATTTGGCCAGTGCGTAAACTGGGCGTGCCAACGCAGCCAGAGCTCGCGATGGGCGCGATCGCGCTGCCCGATACGCAAATTCTCAACAAAACGCTGATTCGTCGCCTTGAGATCACACCGGCACAAGTGGACGCCATCATTCAGGCGGAAACGCAAGAACTGCATCGTCGCGATCGCCAGTATCGTGCGGGTCGCCCGCCGCCGGCCTTAAAGCATCAGCCCGTTATTCTAGTGGATGACGGGCTGGCCACGGGGGCGACGATGCAGGCGGTGATTGTCGCGTTGCGGCTCTACCACCCTGCTCAGATCACCGTGGCAGTGCCCGTGGCCGCTGCCGAGAGTCTGGCCACTCTTCAAGGCTTGGTGGAGCACACCGTTTGTCTGACGACGCCACCGAATCTGGGCTCGATTAGTCAGTGGTACGTCAATTTTGAAGCGGTCGATGACCAGACCGTGATCGCCCTTTTGCGTGCTCATCGTTAGTAGAGGCCGTTGATGACTAGCCCTTGTCGCGGCGGGACTCGGCGGCGAGTAAATCGACGACGGCTTGAGCCGTTGCCGGTGCCAACAGCACACCATTGCGGTAATGACCGGTCGCTAAAATTACATTTGATCCTGCTGCTAATAGTTTGATCACGGGCGCTGCTTGCCCCTGCGGTCGCGGCCTCAGACCATACCAAGTCTCCAAAATTTCACACCCTCGCAAAGGCGGACAATAGGCGATCGCTTGCTGCCACAGGGTGGCCAATGCTGCTTCCTGGGGCAGTGGCATGACGCTGCCATCCTCGGGGAACTCCACTGTGGCGGCAACGCCGTATTCACGCTCGCCCAACGGCACCAGATGCACATCATCGCCGTTGATTACTGGTTGAAAGGTGGCCAAGCCCAGGGGCTGGGGCGATCGCACGCGAATGCCTTGTCCCAATACCGGCACCAGCGGCAGCGGTTCCCCCAGATCCTGTAACTGCTGCGTCAGGTCGGCGCTGCCCAAGCCCGCCGTCACGATCACCCAATCCGCTTCGTAGCGAGCCGACTCGGTTTGCACGGCCTCAAGGCGATCACCCTGCTGCTCAAACCCCACCACCGGTGACGCCACCTGCAGGGTGACGCCTCGCTGCTGCGCCCCCGCTATCAGCGCCTCGGTCAGGGCCTTGGGTGCGATTTGTAGATCTTGGGGTGAGTAGATGCCTGCCACCACGGTGTCTAACCTGAGATGGGGACAGACCGTGGCCACCTGAGCCGGGGGCCAAATCTCTAAGGGCCAGCCTTGTTCCTGGCGAATCGCCTGCAGTGACTGCCATCGGGTCAAATCAGCCGCCTCAAAACATAGGCTCAAAATGCCCTGAGCGTTGTGGGGCACCGGCTGACCGGTGACCGCCGCCAGCTCTGGCAAGAGCGCCGCATACCGTTTCAAGCTGGCTTCTCGCAGTCGCCAATTGCGGCCTTTGACCTTATGGCTGATCACGCCCATGGCAATGCCTAGGGCCGCGCCAGTGGCGCCCTGAGCCGGGATGGTTTTTTCTAATACGGTGATCGAGTATTGAGGGGTTTGGCTGAGTTCGTAGGCGACCGCGGCCCCAACGACCCCACAGCCAATGATCACAATCCGCACAATGGCACCTATACCGACGGCTCAGGCACAAGAGCCAAAAAGGCATCAAAGTCGTCTAACGCCTCACGATATTGCTTGGCCGCTTCAATTTGGTTGTACTCGGCGGCAGCGGCATCGAGCTTTTCGAGATGGGTGCCAATCTCGGCGGCATAAAACTGGGCCTGCTCGGCATCGGCGGGCAGCAACCGCGACGTTACTCGACCCAGGTTGGCTCGCAGCTCACCCATCGGCCCGTGGATAAAAGCGCTGATATTGACCCAGTCTTTACTTTGCAGGTACTCCTCCAACTCAGGAAAGCGATCGCGCAGCTCGGCCACTCGCGGCGTGTAAATGTCTAGTTGAGCGATTTGCTCGCTGGAGTAGGTCGTCGGCACGGCAACGTTAGAGCCACCGCAGCCCATGAGGCCCACTAAAACGACCGCGAACAACAATCCTAGGAGTGATCGAAATCGAAAACGTTTCATGAGGCTCATCCTCTCGCTGCAACTTGCGTAAACCTGTGTAGAGCTTGACGTGCTCTGTTCTCATATTACCGCTCTCCTCGGTGGCCCAAGCGACCGATCACAGCAAGAAAATGTTGAATCTGAGCAATTAGCGACACAATGAAGGAGAGAGAAACCCGTTGCAAGTTGGTATTTGTTGCCGCGATGTTGCCCAAGGAAGCCCTGTTGAAATCAGTCGATAATCTCGCTGCGCTGACGCGAGTGTTAGACCAGGCTGAGCAAGCGATTCGCACTTGGGAAGTGATCACGACTGATTTCTTGTCACCGCCAGAGCTCGCCGAGGCGCAGGAAATCTTTCAGCGGTTGACTGAGGTGCATCTCACCGTCTGGGGCGGCTATCCCCAAGCCGAGCGGCAGCGCGCCGCGATCGCCCGCACCGAAATTCCGCTGGAGCCGACGGAGATACCCCTGACGTTACTCTCGATTGCCGGCAATTTTTTGTTCGACACGGCCACCCATCGAGACTTTTTGGGCTCGCTGTTGGGTACCGGCATCGTGCGCGACAAGGTCGGTGACATTATCGTTTTGGGGGAACGCGGGGCTCAGGCGATCGTCGTGCCAGAACTGGTCGAGTTTTTGGAAACGAGCCTGAACCAGGTGCGATCGGTGCCGGTGCAAACCCGACAAATCGAGTGGAGCGAACTGCGCATCCGCGCCCCGAAGAAAAAAGAAATGACCACGGTGGAAGCCTCACTCCGGCTAGATGCGGTTGCCTCGGCGGGTTTTGGCATGTCGCGCAGCAAGATGGTGACCCTGATTAACCCCGGCGATGTGCGGGTGAACTGGAAGCCGATGAAACAGGCCAGTCATACCTTAAAGGCAGGAGCTCTCGTGGCGATTCGCGGTAAGGGCCGGTTAGAAATTGGGGACATCATGGTCACCAAAAAAGAACGCTACCGCGTGAGTTTGACCCGGTACGTTTAGGACGTTGCTCAAAAAATTAGTGTCGTAGCCGCAGAGGGCGATAGGATTAACCTTTGCCCCTCATCAAGCCCAGTCCCAAAAACAAAAAACTATGCCGGCAGAGAGGCTTTGACTTCCCATCGCGTGGATGATATCTCGGCAAGGTTTACGATTTCAGGGGGAGGGGTTCGGGCTGCAAGAGGGCTTTGTTCTGCGTGATTTCTAAATAAATATGCTCTAACTTGACCGGACTGCGAGAAATTGCGTCAAGTGTCACACCCTCAAATTGGGCAATCAGCTCTTTGAGGTCAAATTCCTGAGGAATCCAGAACGACAGGTCGTTGCCATAGCGGCGAGGGGTAAAACCACATGCTAAGGCGCGTGCGATCGCCCCTTGCGGATCCGGGGTTTTCACCGTGACAATTTCGCTGGCGGGCACACACTGGCGTAGTTCGGGCAGCGTCCCGGCTTTGAGGAGTTGGCCCTGTTTGATCACGCCAATGCGCTTACACAGGCGCTCGGCTTCATCCAGCAGATGCGTCGTCAGCAAAATCGTCATGCCCTGTTCTTCGCTCAGCAGCCGAATCAGTTCCCACACTTCATGGCGAGCTTCAATGTCGAGTCTAGTGGTGGGTTCATCTATAATCAGCAGCTTTGGATAATGATCGATCGCGTTCGCTAGACTGAGTCGTCGCCGCATGCCGCCGCTGAGCTTTTCGACCGGCGTCTGAGCCCGATCAAGCAGATTGACCGCTGCTAGACAATCCCGAATGCGCTGCGATCGCACCTTGTGGGATAAGCCATAAATCTTGGCAAAAAACGCTAGATTCTCTCGGCAGGTGAGGGTACGATACAGCAGATTTTCTTGGGGCATCACCCCAACCCAGGGCTTCGTTTGGTCGCCTGCTGGTTGACCGTTGATAAACACGTCTCCATGATCCGCCGTCAACAGCCCGCAGATCAGGTTAATAGTCGTCGTTTTGCCCGCCCCATTGGGCCCGAGGAGCCCGTATACCTCACTAGGCAAAATGTCTAAGCTCAGATCCTGCAGGGCTTGCCGTCCTCGATAGGTTTTGCTCAGATTGCGAATCGACAACATCCCTAGTTTCCTGCCCCACTGTCACCGTTCGGCCTGGTTGCCGAGATTTCCCAAACACCCTATCACTCCAAAGATAGCTCTCAATCAGGAAGATTCTGAGGAAATGGGTTTCCTCGAAATTTTGAACGAGACCGATTGTGATTTGGGGGACTGGTCGGTTGGCTGCGCCCCGACCGTTTGGGGTGAGGTGGGCGGTTGCGGCCCGGCTGCCGGACGACTTGCGGTTGCGGGCGTGACGGGCGGCCTAGCCCGGCGACTCGGCGGTGATAGTAACGGCGCAAAGGTGGCGCGATTTGAAGCGATCGCCAACCCGATGCCACCGAGCACCACCCAAGGTAAGGCTAACTCGGGTGCCATAAACCAAGCTTGATGACTGATCCACTCATATCCCTGTGACGCTAAAAACAGCAAGACACAGCATAGTAACCAGAGATGCATAGTGATGGCAGCCGACAGAGAATTACCTGTAGGGTAGCTAATTCCCCTCGCCTGTCAAGACGACAGGCTACCGCTTGCTGCCCTGCAGCGTTACAGTAGTAAACAGTTTTATTATCAACACACCCAAACTTAAGCATGGTGGAACAGCAAGAGGTCATCACGCTGCTATCGCGTCGAGAACTAGACAAAATGCGTCAGGCGGGCAGCCTTGCCGCTCGACTTTTAGATTACCTAGAGCCGCTGATCAAGCCTG
The DNA here is from genome assembly GCA_937897665.1 of uncultured Halomicronema sp. GTDB lineage: Bacteria > Cyanobacteriota > Cyanobacteriia > Phormidesmidales > Phormidesmidaceae > Halomicronema. The sequence continues at coordinate 8,431 of CALCPB010000578.1, forward strand.
GCGTCAGTACGTTAGAAATCAATGATGCCGCCGAGGCTTGGACCCAAAAGCACGGTGCGAAAAGTGCCCCTCTAGGGTATCCCGGTGCTGTTGAGCCTTTTCCTAAATCCCTTTGCACTAGTGTCAACGAAGTCGTTTGCCACGGCATTCCCAGCGCTGAGCAAATCTTGCGCGATGGCGACATTATCAACGTCGATGTGACGCCGATTGTCGATGGTTATCACGGCGACACCTCCCGCACCTTTCTAGTGGGCACCCCGTCTCCGCTCGCGCAGAAGCTGGTCGAAGTGACAGAAGAATGCATGTGGCGCGGCATTCAAGCCGTCAAGCCTGGTGCCCGCGTGGGTGACATTGGGGCGGCGATTCAAGCCTATGCCGAGGCCGAAGGGTTCTCGGTGGTGCGTGATTTTGTCGGTCACGGTGTGCATCGTATCTTCCACACTGCGCCTCAGATCCCCCACTATGGCGTGGCGGGCAAGGGCAAGAAGTTTCGCAAGGGCATGGTGTTTACCATCGAGCCGATGATTAACGTGGGCACCTACGAAGTTGAGGTTTTGGCTGACGGCTGGACTGCGCTGACGGCCGATCGCAAACTATCGGCCCAGTTTGAGCACACCATCGCGGTCACAGAAGACGGCGTTGAAGTGTTGACCTTAGCACCGAGTAAAGTGGTCGCCTGACGGTTTATGTCAACGGCGCCTGAAACAACTGATAGTGCTTTTGATCACCCCCACGATCACCCTTTTCTAAACTATGATTGAGAAAAGGCTTGACAGAAATCGGCTCTCGTGCATCTAATGCTCGGATAAATGGGAGGCGTCAGGGAAGATCCACGCTTGCACTATTGGTAAAGACCATCAGGACTCGGCTCGTGCTGCCTTTCGATTTCATCATTATTGGTAAACCGGTGCCTCACCGAGCGAAGGACAAAAAAGCTCTTAAGGCTTGGCGAGAGCACGTGAGGATAACGGCTCAGCATTGCTGGGGCGATCGCTTGCCGCTGGCAGATAAACTTTACGTAAAGATCACCCATTTTTACGATGCGCTTCCGGGTAATGTAGGTCAAGATTTAGACAGCGAGCGGATCATCAAACCCGTGTTGGACGCTCTCAACGGGGTCATTTATCAGGACGATTATCAAATCGCTGAGCTCGATAATCGTCGGCGCAACCTCAACGGTTCCTTTCGTGTCAAGGGCATGTCAATCGCCCTGGCCGAGGGGTTTTGCAAAGGCGAAGAGTTTTTGCATGTTAAGGTAGACTTCCTACGAAATCCTGAAAGTGTCAACTAAGAGCAATCCTGTCGTCATGAAGAGTCGACCTGTTAAAACTCCCTTAGAACATCGGCGTCTGTTGCGCCTCGCTCGTGAATACGATCGCGCGGGCTATGAGGTGCTGCTTTATCCGCAGGATGAAGCGCTGCCTGAGGTTTTGCAGGGCTGTACCCTAGGTTTGATTGCCAGAGGCGAAGCCGATACCGTCGTGGCTGATGTGCGATCGCGAGAAAATCTGACGCTGAATGGGTCAGCGGACTTGCGACGCCTGACCGAGAAGGTCAATTCTTTACCGGGCTGGCAGTTTAATCTGGTGGTGACTAATCCGCGCCATCCGCAGGCAGGCTAGGCCAGCTTTTAGCATTTTCATCAATCCCTCTCAACTCTCTGGGTGCTGGCCAGTCGTGAAGTCTCACGGACGCAGTAAAATCTGTAGAGCGCTTTTGTGCGTCTAAGCAATTAATTGGGGCGTCGATTACCCGGAGAGTCACTTCGATGGTCGAGACGTCGGAGGTGGGTATGGCTGAGTCTCTCAAAGAATTTCGCGATCGCCACCCGACTGCATCCATTGGTAGTGACGTTTTGCAGATGCACAACGAGCAGTTTGTGGTGCAGGTCACTGTCGAAGCCCCAGAGTTGGGCCGCGCCACTGGCCTATCCGCACACGCTGATATTGAAGTTGCTGAAGACCGGGCTCGCGCCCGTGCCCTGCAGGCGCTTGGCTGGGGGCACGGTAATCCTGCTCGCACGGCTGAACCGACGGCCCCGTTGCCCGAGGTGTCCCCGCTGCCTGCAACTGCCGCTCCTGAGGACGCCGAAGCGATCGCCGTGTCTGACGAGCGCGGGGCTCCCAGTTTGCCTCAGCCTGCAGCTAGCGGTCCCGATCTGGCGGCAGCCCCAGCTATTTCCGTAGAGGTGCCTAAATCAAAGCCCTCTCCTCTGGTCACGAAACCGAGATCGCCCGT
>CALCPB010000579.1 GCA_937897665.1 uncultured Halomicronema sp.
AAGGGGCATTGATAGCCCATCCGCACCGACTGACCACCGCAAATCGAGTTGGGGCACCCAGGTGTAGCTCTCAACGAGCTGCAGGCCAGAATCATTAAAGTCGTACCCCAGATAAAACGCACTGACCAGTAAGACAAAATCAATGAGACCGACGACCAGGGCATACCACCGCAGAGTTTTGCCGTCTTTATCGGGAATGAAGGGGATGAAGAGGGCTGCAGTAATCGGCAGGAAAATAGTGACCGTCAGCCAGGGGAATTGAGCAAGTTCCATAGGATATTTTCTAAGGGTGCTTTGAAACGAAGGTCTCTAGGGGCTGTTATCAGCTGCGGGCAAAATGACTTCCCCACTCAGGGATTAAGCCCCCAGCGAAGTTTGGGGAGCGGCTACGCCTGTCCTCAAAGTTGCTAGCCCTAATTGATGACGCGCCCTAGTTAACAAAACGGCAGGAGAGGAACAGGGGTCTTCAAGGCAGAACCTAATGAAGACTGTAGGGGGGAATTCTGACAACTCCGGAAATCGCAATAAGTTTTTAATCTATTCAAGGAATTTCTAGCGACAGGTGGAGCCATCTGTTGGGCAACTGATCGCTCCACCCGTTGATTGGGTTAGCCAATACCCGAGATGAGAACTAGGCCCAAAACCGCCCCAAACACAATCAGAGCGTAGAACTGAGCCTTACCGTTCTCAAAATATTTCAGACCTTCACCGGTGACCAGCGTGACAAAACCGGCCAGATTGACGATGCCATCCACAATGCGAATGTCGATCGCCAACACCTGCTTGGCTAAATTGCGACAGCCCTTGACGAAGACGACATCGTAAATTTCGTCGATATACCACTTGTTTTTAGACAACTGATACAGCGGCTTAATTTTGCTGGCGATCGCCGCCGGGTCAATCTTCTGGCTGGAATACATCAGCACTGCCAGCGTGATGCCAATCAGGCCAATACCCACAGAAGAACCACCCATGATCAAAAACTCTGACCATTCAAAATCGGCAAAGGCTTCCGACCAGGGTAAGAGAGGCTCAACGGCTTCACTTGGCGGGTGAATGAACGCTTCGAAATAGTTAACGAAGGGCGTCCCCACCAGACCAATCAGGGCTGAAGGCACTGCTAAGGCAATGAGCGGAAACGTCATTGAAAACGGCGACTCATGGGGCGTGGCAGCGTGATGCTCATCATGCTCGTCGTCAGCCTCGGGATCAAGCGTCAGCTCTTGGGGATTCATCGCCCCTGGCCCGAGGGATGCCCCCATCGCCATCAGCTGCTCGCGCTTGAGCTGCATCTGAATGGTTTTGTCAGTACCGCGAAATTCGCCTTCAAAGGTGCTGAAATACATGCGGAACATGTAGAACGCCGTGATGCCCGCCGTCAGCCAGCCGATCGCCCACAACACGGGGCTAACGGCAAAGGTCGAGCCGAGAATTTCATCCTTCGACCAAAAGCCCGCAAAGGGCGGAATGCCACAGATCGCTAAGGTCCCGATCAAGAAGGCAGTTGAGGTGATCGGCATGTATTTGCGTAGGCCGCCCATCAACCGCATGTCTAGCGCCAAGACGGCGTCGTGGCCTACCACCTCTTCCATACCGTGAATAACGGAGCCCGAACAGAGGAACAGCATTGCCTTGAAGTAGGCGTGAGTCATCAGGTGAAAGAGACCGGCCCCATAAGCACCGACACCCATAGCCATCATCATGTAGCCGAGCTGCGACATCGTGGAGTAGGCCAACCCCTTCTTAATATCGTTTTGAGTAATGGCAATGCTGGCCCCCATAAAGGCGGTAAAGCAGCCCACCCAAGCCACCACCGTCATCACGGTCGGGAGTTCTTCAAAAACGGGGAACATGCGGGCGACGAGAAAAATACCGGCTGCCACCATGGTCGCTGCGTGAATCAAGGCCGAAATTGGCGTCGGGCCTTCCATCGCGTCGGGGAGCCATACATGCAGCGGAAACTGAGCCGACTTGGCCACCGGTCCCAAAAAGACCAAAATCGCGAAGATCGAGACGACCCCAGCGGTCAGCGTGCCGTTTTCGACCAAGGCAGTGAGGCGATCGCCCATCACCTCGAACTCAAAACTACCCGTGGCCCAAAAGATGGCCAACATACCCAACAGCAGCCCAAAGTCACCCACGCGGTTGGTGATGAAGGCTTTCTGGCAGGCATCAGCGGCGCCTTCGCGACCATACCAAAAGCCAATCAATAGGTAGGAACACATGCCCACCAGTTCCCAAAAGACGTAAATCTGCAACAGGTTGGGACTGATCACCAACCCCAGCATAGAGGAACTAAAGAGGCTGAGATAGGCATAAAAGCGCACATAGCCCGGATCATGAGCCATATAGCCATCGGTGTAAACCATGACCAAAAAGGCCACCGTCGTCACAATCACCAGCATCAGTGATGCCAAATGATCGATGGTGTAGCCCATCGTCAGCTTAAAGTCGCCAGCAGAAGCCCATTCCAGAGTGTAGGTATATGCTTCGTGCCCTTGTGCTTGGCTAAAAAAGAGTAAAAACGACAGCACCATGGCCGCCCCAGTGAGCGACACGATGAATACCGCCGAAGGACGCCGCAGCGTACTAGTCGTCTGACTGTAGCTAATGAGTCCTGTGCCGACGATCGCGGCACCGACCAGCGGCAAAACCGGCACTAGCCAGGCGTATTGATAGATTGGCTCGATTAATTCCATACTGTTTAGGCCTTCTCCACTGTTCTGAGCGACAGGCTGGCAAACCGACTACATTTTGACACAAGCGTAGTCATTGATTTTCGTCCGCAAGAGATACTTCCGTCTTTCTTTATGCGACTTGGGTAAAGTATTGGGTCAGTCCATTGATCGCGACCAATGCAGATCGTTACCCACGAATGCCGTATAAACATGCGATTGGCGGCAAAAGCATCCCACTTTGAGTGGAACATCCCAGGGTATAGCGCACTTTTGGGGCAGGATTGGTGGTGTTGATAACAGTCAAGTCCTATCGATGGCGATCGCCGCCGCGTCCAACACCTATCTAATCAGTGGACTCAGCCCTAGAAACCAGGTGATAGTTTGCCGACACTGGCAGGTTGCCCATCGAAGGGCATCTGCACTCAAAACTCGACAACATCGCTACGGTGTCGGCATCATGAAGAGCGACTGCTGGCTCAGGCTGGGGAGTCCCCATAGAAATTTGGGAGATTATGCTCGAAATTGCGCTCATAGGGCGGAAAAATGTTGGCTGCCACACATCGACAACTTAGCTGCGCCTGATCGCAACAAATAGCAAGATATCCCGTAGTAGAGTGATTTTTGAGACAGGTTAACCCCACATGAGGACTCCGAGGGTGTACTTATTTGCGGCGTTGAATAAGTTTGCGATCGCGAGTATTTTGACCGTCACAGCGGCTTGGTGCAAGCAGTGGAAGCCGCGGGCTTAGCAGAAGCACTGATGGGGCCGGGGCCATTCACCGTATTCGCGCCGACCAACGAAGCCTTTGCCGACTTTGATGAACTTCTACAAGATCGCTATGGCATTGGCGTGCCTAACTTGCTAGAACCCGCCAACCGTGACCTGTTAGCCGAGACGCTACTGCATCATGTGGTGCCAGGCGCGGCCGTGGTGTCTAACGACATTCCCAGCGGGGCCACGGTGTTAGAAGCCGCAAATGGTGACACGATTCAGGTCAATCGCGGCGGTGAAGACGTCAACGTAGATGGAGTCGGGGTTTCGGCCTTTGATATTCCGGCGAGCAATGGCGTGATTCACGTGATTGATGATGTCTTGCTCTCTCCTGAAGTGATTGCCGCCCTAGAAGAGAGGCCGGTGGCTGCCACACCGCTCCCGGCGGAAACGACGACACTCCTGCGCCCGCTACTCCCGCACCGGCAACCCCAGCACCGGCAACGACTGCGCCCGCAGAGCCCGTGCGCGGCCTCTGGTAGGTTTGGCACCATTAGCTAAATGGCCACACTGTCTCCGTTCATGCGATCGGGGACGTTTTTTTGGGTGCTGTCGGGAAGTACTGGTTGATTGGTCAAACCTGCCCACAGGACATCAGGATCATCTGTCGCGTCACCTCGAAGGATCGGTATCACGTCGATTAATCTGCTTCCTCAGCTCCCCCCTTGCTCAGGTTGCCTCGGGAGTCCGATTTCTGAGCAAGGGGTATCCGGTCATGTGTCTTTATTACGAGTTTCCCCAATTGGCTAAGTGGTTGAGGCAAGATCAGAAGTATTAGCGGAACAAAGACGTCTGTTTCTCGAATGGGAACAACCGTCAGAAAGTGGGTTCCGCCTCTTTTCTCAACCATGACAGCCTCTATTAACGAGCCATCACTGCCACCAGAGACTCGATCGCTGCGGCAGGAAAATCAGACCCTCAAAGCTGAAAATACGCAACTCAAAGCTGAGATCCAGCATCTTCGTCATCTGGTTCATCGGTTAGAAATCATGATTCGGCGCTATTGGTAACGCGATCGCCCCATCGTTTCACCCAGGAACTACAGACGCCTGCGCAGCTCGTTGGCCAGAGCGACTTGCTCGGTCTCTGAGCCCGCCAGCAGCACGCTGATTTTGCCTGCCTTCACGGTGCCCCAGTTAATCAAGATGATGCCCTTGCCAGTCTGAGGGTCAAAAGTAATGCCGTCTAAACTCAAATCCCGCAGCGATCGCAGCTTGGTGGCATAGGTCGCACTGCCCCAAGTCGGAATCGCCAAGCGCTGCGCCACCATCGTCGGATAAGACGAGCCGTTGAAGCGAGGATTACACTCGATTGCCACAAAGCGCACACCAGTAGGTTCTGGAATGACCGCGACATCCACAGCAAAGATATCTCTCATGCCGCGATCGCCCATCCACTGAGCAAAGGTGGCAACTTCCTCCCAGGGTTCGTGACTGGCCGGATACCGATTGCCGCGATGCACGCAGCCATCGAGTAGCTGTTCTGACACCAAGAGTGGCTTTACCCCCTCAGTAGTGACCTGATACTGCAGGTTGAGAAACGCCGAGGCCTTGACTTCGGCCTGAATCTGGAGGGACTCTTCGGGCACTAGCTGGGCCAAGGCTTGAGCCAAGGTTTCGGCATCGGGGCAACGCATAATGCCAAAGCCGTGATCAGATACGGCGGGTTTGACAAAACAGGGGAACGGAATGTCGTCACAAACCCGAGCTGCCGCTAAATTGTCAAATCGCAACGTTTTGGGGACGGCAATGCCCAAGTCTTCTGCTAATTGAATAAAGTTGTTTTTGGAGTTTACAAACTCAATCACTTCGCAAGCGTTGGCATCTAATTTTTGAAAAATTTGGCGATACGTGTCGTGGGAATTGATGACATCTCCAAAGAAATACACGCTGACTTCATAGTCAGGATATTGGGTCAGTTTGGTAACCGAAATATCCCAAATGACGTCATGGGTATGAGTCAATCCGACTTGGTCGTAATGAGCCGTAATCGTCGCCCATTCGGGCAACAGTTCTGGCGGCAGCTGAATCTTATCTTGGGGGGTAGTTAACCCCAGCGCTCGGCCAGCATAAAGGGGATTACTCACAGCCCGATCATGGGTGTACAGAGTAATGTTGTGATTATAAATTTTCATAGACGACAAACGATTCAGTGATGGGCTTTTAAAAAACGGCTAGAGTAATTTGCCGCTGCCAAAGGTATTAGCAACAGTTCAGGATATAAAAAGGCGCTTTAGATACGAGTAAAGCTTAAAAAAGCTCGTCTACACCGTTCTTGCCTTGCAGGATACTGCATTCTTGCACTGACGCAAATAGACGACAGTCGCCACCGGCAGCAAGGGTAAAAGCCACTCCGCCGCTGGTGACTCTGCCAGGGCCCGCTCAATTTTTCATTGGTATCAGACGCATCATCCGCCGGGAATAGATTGAGTCAAAATTTCTGTACGCCTTTCATGTTGTCAGGGTTTCCTAACAAAAAGCGCCCCCATTAATAAGGAGCGCTGTTAAATACCTAAGTTAGAAACTGGCAAGGGGTGAGTGGTGAGCGCCAGACTAGCTCAACACCGAAACCTGTACGGCTCTGCCAGTGAGCGCCAATAGCTGAATCAATTGCTCAATGCTGAAGCGACTAATCTCGCCATTAATCAAATTTTGCATGCGCGGCAGCGTTTGCTTCAGCGCTTTGGCTGCCTCTTCGGGGCTCCAGCCCCGCTGCGCGATCGCCTGTTGCAAAGCCAACATCAAATCTGTCCGAATCTGCAGCGTTTCGGCTTCGGCGATCGCCGCGTCAGACGACGTCGGTTGAAAACAAATAGCAGGGTCGAGAGTGATCATGACGGGATATGTAAAGGACGCAGCGCTGGGTAGCACTGTCTTATTTTAAGTGTGGTAATTTCAAATACTTCCTGCCTACATTTTTCTTTAATGTTATGCCTGACAATTTCTCCCTCATGATTCACGGCGGTTCGGGGGCCTTAGCCCATATTCGACGAGAGGGCAGTGAAGCCGATTTCATGGAAAGTCTGCACCGCATTTTAGAAGGCGGACGCGAGGTTTTGGCCAAAAATGGCTCCGCTCTTGATGCCGTTGAATACTGCGCGATCGCGCTAGAAAATGACCGCCTTTATAACGCGGGCCACGGCTCAGTGCTCAACGAATATGGCGAAGTTGAGATGGATGCCGCCATTATGGATGGTCAAGATTTGGCCGCGGGTGCCGTTGCCGGCATCACCAACATCAAAAATCCGATCGGGCTGGCCCGCCGCGTCTTAGCCAAAAGCGAACACGTCATGCTGATTGGCAAAGGCGCGATGGAGTTTGCCAAGCTCTGGGACGTTGAAGTGATGACGGATGATTACTTTGTGGTCGATGCCCGCATTCGCCAGTGGCGCGATGCCCAAAAGGCTGGGGGCATGATGCTTGATCACGAGGATGCCGAACCGCAACACAAGTTTGGCACTATCGGCGCGGTGGCCCGCGATGCTCAGGGCAACCTCGCCGCGGCCACCTCTACCGGCGGCATTGTTAATAAGCGCTGGGGCCGGGTCGGCGACAGTCCGATTGTGGGGGCGGGGGTATTTGCTGACAACACCACCTGTGCCGTGTCGGCAACGGGCTATGGCGAGCAGTTTCAGCGCACGGTACTGTGCAAAATGATTTCCGACTTTATCTATTTCAAGGGCATGGATGCCGGTGAAGCCGCCACTGCTGGGATTGAGTATTTAGTGGAAAAGGTGCAGGGTCTGGGCGGCGTCATTGTGATCGATCGCCACGGTCGCTGCGCCACTGGCCATTCCACGTCGGGTATGATCTATGGTCTGATTGAGCGGGGTGGGGAGAGCGTTTGTCGCCTTTCATGACGGGTGCGTTGGGCACGCGCGGCAGTCATGAGCCCTGGGGTAATCGAGGAGGAATGGGGCTGAACATCCCTACAGTCCCGGCTGCAGGGCAATTGACGCAACAACAGATGGATCGAGGTGATCGCAGTGCATCCCCCATTGCAATCGCCTCGACCACGACCGGGCTCTATGGTTCTCTGAAATTCATAGATTTTGATCAATGAAAGCTATACAAAACTTCAAGCAGTAATTTATACTTATTCAAGATTGTGGGGTCAGTCAGGCAGTTGATTTTCGTCACTGTGGTGCCGCTAACTGCCGAGAGGCTTGCTAATCAAGTGATAAGGATGTTCGCACGCGATCGCTCTGGCTAGAGCGATCGCGTTTTTATGGAATTGAGCCAAGAGAAAGCGTATGCAAGCAGTCTTGAAAAAAGAGGCCTGGTTGGCCCGTCCGCGTCAGGATATTCTCGCTGGGGCTGTGGTTGCCCTCGCCTTGATTCCCGAGGCGATCGCCTTTTCAATCATCGCCGGGGTTGATCCTCAAGTCGGGCTGTACGCGTCTTTTTGTATCGCCATTACCACGTCATTTTTAGGCGGTCGGCCCGGCATGATCTCAGCGGCGACGGGCGCGATGGCCCTACTGATGACCCCTTTGGTCAGAGAGTATGGCGTCAACTACTTATTTGCGACCACCATTTTAACGGGGCTGCTGCAGCTGGTTTGGGGCTGGGTCAAGCTGGGTAACCAGATGCGATTTGTGCCGCGTCCGGTGATGATTGGGTTTGTCAATGCGCTGGCGATTTTGATCTTTGATGCCCAGCTGCCCCAGCTCGAAGACGGCAATCAGATGGTGTATGCCCTGGTTGCGGCAGGATTGCTGATTATCTACGGTTTGCCTCGGTTGACGAAGGTAGTGCCTTCGCCGCTGGTGGCGATCGTCGCGATTACTGGATTCACCATCTACGGCGGCATCACCGTCCCCACGGTGGGCGCACTGCCGACGGCGTTGCCCGGCTTTGCGCTACCTCAAGTTCCCTTCACGTTTGACACCCTGGGCATCATCTTGCCCTATGCGTTTGCCCTCTCACTCGTCGGTTTGCTGGAGTCGTTTTTGACGGCTAGCGTGATTGACGATATTACCGACACCCCCAGCAATAAAAACCAAGAAGCGCGAGGGCAGGGCGTCGCCAACGTCATCACCGGTTTCTTTGGGGGCATGGCCGGTTGCGCCATGATTGGCCAATCGGTAATCAATATGCGCTCAGGCGGTCGCACCCGCCTCTCGACCCTGAGCGCCGGAATTTTTCTGCTGATTTTCATCTTGGCGCTGGGTGATTGGGTGGCGCGCATTCCGATGGCAGCGTTGGTGGCGGTGATGATTATGGTCTCTATCAGCACCTTTAGCTGGGGGGCACTGCGCCATATTCGCCGCGTGCCGAAAAGTGAAACTGCTGTCATGCTGACCACAGTGGCGGTGACGCAGCTCACCCACAATCTGGCCTTTGGCGTCATCGTCGGTGTGGCCCTCAGCACCATTTTCTTTAGCCGCAAAATTGCCAAGCTGATGGAAGTGTCTGCCCAAACCGACATCGCGGGCGATCGCGTCTATGTCGTCGCGGGGCAGATTTTCTTTGTTTCGGTGGAAACGTTTATCAATGCTTTCGACTTCCGCGAACCGGTGGAGCGGGTCGTGATTGACCTCTCTCAGGCACATCTGTGGGATCAATCTTCTGTCGATGCTGTGGATCGGGTCGTGCTGCGCTTCCGCAAGCGAGGCGTTGTGGTGCAGTTAATTGGTCTCAACGCAGCCAGTGCTACCCTGCTTGATCGCTTAGCGATTCACCATAAAGAAGACAGCAGTTTGGAAGATATTGGGGCGCATTGAGGAGTAGAGGGTGGAGAGTAAGGGGTAGAGAAAGCAGAGGAGCAGGGCGAGGGAGCCAAAATTCATTGCGGGTATTTCACCAGCGGCTACACACATCCTTTCTCTGGGGGTAGGGTGCGTCACCGCTAAGCGTGGCACACCCTACGATAGTTATGGGCACCAACCTATTTACGAACTCATTGCCTTTGTAATCCAGCTAAGCACACGGCCGAATGAGCCGGATATCTAAGCATGTGGAGCATCGCAACTTACTGGTTCGATATCGCTCTTGTTTCTATAATTTTCGCAATTGGAAACATTCTGTTCGGGCATTTTGAAGAACACCGACCGAAATCGAGACGGCTATTGAAGGTGGCCATTGTTCTCGGAGTGGGTCTGATTCTCTCGTATTTCAAACTTAGGTGGGTATTTTATGTCGTTCTCTCGACTTTGGCTCTGGGAGTTGCCTATATTCATGCCATCTGGCTTCCACGTCATGGTGTAAACGGTTGGACTGGAGAGCCCAAGGACAAGTACCTCGAACTCGTACGTGGCTCGAAAAACAAGCCCACACCCACGTGAAATAAACAACCATGCAATGCACCCGAGTCGCGAACTAAGCTATTTTGACGGTGGCGAATCTCTCGCCGCGACCGGGTGATGGGCAACATTATGCCGATGATCTGGAAGATGACGACAAACCTGCCTCCCCTGCATTGCCAAGCTGGTATCAGGAGTGCGTCACGGAGAACTAGTATTGACTGCCTCGTTGAGAAGGTGCACGAGCTTGTAGTTATGTCTGAGAGGCGCTCACTGGGCTGACTTTGGCGCGATGCAGCAGGGTATCGCCGTGGCAAAAGCCGGCGTAGCGCACTTTCACCAGATCGCCGGTAGCGGCAATGCCATCCATTAACTGATGCCGCTGCGGATCGTAGGGAACTTCTTCACCCACGGCAGCGATCGCCTCAACCTTCCACTCTTCTAACAGGGTCTGCACCGGCTGCACGAGAGGGACGAGGCGGTTGGCGGGCAGGTCGGGATTTTTGGCCACAGCATGGACGACGGTCGGCCACTGCAGGAGCCAAGATTCTAAAACCGTCAGTGCTTCCCGTTGCCAGCGCTGTTGCAAAAGGATTTCCTGCTGTTCGAGCTGAGTTTGGAGCCGCTGATATTCGGTCTCTAGCACGGCGATGAGATCGCTGTCGCGGGTATCGGAACCTGGCACCTCAACATCTATCGTGCCGAAATGACTCAGCAAGACGGGCAGCGAGACCTGTAGAGCCGTCGCCAGCTTGTGCAACGTTTCTACCCGCATTTGGTGCAGGCGATCGCGACGCAGTTGCTTCACCGCCCAGTCGGAAACCCCAGCTTGTTGCGCCAGGGCACGAAAGCTCGGGATTTCAGCCGCGGTCATGAGCTGACGCAGGCGCTCAGTGGGCGCATTCATCGGTGAATCAGTCGGCACGAAACAGTTCATCCAAATCGGCCAAATTCCATTGTCATTGAGTGGGGGAATGAGGGCAGCCATT
>CALCPB010000580.1 GCA_937897665.1 uncultured Halomicronema sp.
GCGATCGCGGCCAAGCGATTGACCCATGCGCACGACCTCGCAAACTTGATCAGGGAACAACGGAACTGGCCGGCTCTTCCCGACTTTGGGAACGACGAGGTCTCCGGGATTAAAGCTGCTTTCAATTGGCTTATGCTCAAGGCTTTTAGCGAGGCAGGTGCGCGGCAGAGTCTCTAGGGGTATGGGTGTCGAGTCGACAATGACGGGACCGTCGAGTAGGGATAATTGGTTCATGCTACTTCCCTTGGTATATGCCAAATCCGTTCTCCATTGAAAATATGGGTAATGCAGTTCAATTGAGATGGTGGTGCAGTCTGAGCCAGTATCAAAGTAGCGTCAATCTCAAACACATCAAAAATGCCAACGCGCTTATAGAAATCAACCTTCTCAGCAGACAAAGGGTTAGTCCAAACAACCTCGAAAACAGCGGAAATACTACCTTTGTGTTGAATAGCTACATCAGCAATAGCTGCAACTTTATAACTCAATCTCGACAGCTGCTCAAAAGATGGGCTAGAGTCTGTTCCCTGCTCATCCCATACGACGCAATATCCATTGTCGTAATTCTCTTGAGTGAATGGATACTCCATGTGAACACCCCATTCAGGCCCATCTCTGTTCACTCGCCAGCTAACAGGTGAGATGCCAGCGTATTTGTCATACCCAGCAAACTCAGCTGCTGCTCGTAGCCACCCGCACAAAACTTCTTTGGCGCATTTATGAGCGTACGGTTCGCATAAAACAAAGCCTGTCTCCATAATTCACCTCCCTCTACCCAAAGCTGGGCGCTAAAATTCTAAATCTGGTGAATTGCTGCTCAAACAACAGCTTCACTGTTCCGGTCGGACCATTACGGTGCTTGACAATGATTAGCTCCGCCAATCCTCTGTCAGGCGTGTCTGGGTTGTAATACTCCTCCCTGTAAAGCATCGTTATCAGGTCTGCATCTTGCTCAATAGCACCTGACTCACGAAGGTCTGACATGACTGGCCGCTTATTCGTGCGACTCTCCACTGCTCGGGAAAGCTGCGATAGCGCAACCACTGGAACCTCTAACTCTCTAGACAAAATCTTCAGTTCACGAGAAATATTGCTTACTCTTGCCACAGCGCTATCTTCGGGTCCGCCTATCAATTGCAGGTAGTCAATAAAAATAATGCTTGGCTTCTCTTCTCTCCTAGAGAGTTTGTCCCTGATATCTGAAACCGTAATAGTCGGATCATCATCAATCCAGATCGGCAATTGAGAAAGGTGAGCTGTATGGTGACCTAATGGCTCCCATTCATGCTGACCGATCCGCCCAGTTCGAAGTCTGCCTGTCTCGATACTGGCCAAAGCCGACAACAGTCGATAGCTAAGTTGAGTTTTAGACATCTCAAGACTAAATATTGCTACTGGCTTACGATCGCAAGCAATATTCAAGGCACAGTTCAGAATGAATGAGGTCTTCCCCTGCGCTGGGCGTCCTGCGACAATAATCATCTCAGAGGGCTGAAATCCTTGAGTCATAGTGTCATAGTCGTAGTAGCCGCTATTCACTCCAGGAAGACCTTTGCCCGATGCTCTTAGCTCAATTTCATCAAACATATCAGCAGCAATTTCGTTAATATCAAGTCCTTCTTTTTTGCCAGCATTCGCGGCATATTCAGCTAGTCGGTCTAGCCGCCGTCCCGAGACCTTAAAAGCAGACGAGACCTGATTGCCCTTCAAGACTTTCCGGAAAATATCCCGCTCAGACGCATAGTCTTTCACCTGAAGCTCAAGCAGCAATTCTTCAGGAATCTCCCCGTCAGAATCGGCCATTGCCTCAAACTCTGACCACGAAATTAGGGCAATAGACGTACTCGAAGAAATTTCATCAATGTCCTGGCCATAGGCTTTTTGCCCCCACCAGGCAACCCGCAGATCAACTCCCAAGCAATTCACTAAGTCCCGATAACGGTCTCGCACCGCTTCGTGGCGAGCATCTAGCATCCCGCCATCAGGATAAAGAACGTACTCAACAGCACCCTCTAGCCGCTCAAGAATTGTCGCTAGCGCGTTTTTAAGCTCAGAAGGGCTTGAACTCCATTGGGCCCCTGCCGCACCGATCACGGGGCATCCCAAGCGTTTTGCTGCTAACGCTGGCTTGGGCCCAATACCTTCAACAAAAGCGATCTGCCGACTTGAAATCTCACTTGGCCAATACACCGACAACGGCAATTCACCTGACGGCATATGAGGCGTTAGTCCGCTTGTATTTTTCCGGCTTCGACTTGTTAGCCAGTAGTACCGGGGGCCTTCGTTGTTACGACTTCTTACCTGGGCCCCACAGATACGTCCTTCAGCGTCATGAGCAAAACACAGATAGCCAGGGTAAGGAATGTTTAGCCGGTCTCCTTCAGGGCTAGCGCCTGGGAGTTTGGGGTTGACTAAGCCTGATAGTTTTTGCCATTGGCCAACAGACCTAAACCCAACCTTAGCAATTTGAGCGTCAGTGAATCCGCGATTCAGTAACTCATTGCGATCGCAATCTTCCAGCCGAAGTTGACTAAACACGGAGATATAGCCGCTATGCCTCTCTTCGGCACTAAGTGCAGCTTCTCGCTCTCGCTGCTCAGTCAAGTGGCGCTGAAGTTTTTTCCGCTCTAACTCAACCTGCCATGCATTTTTCTCGGCTGGGCTAGCAAAATTCTGAGCTTGAACCCAAAGACCCCAAACATTGTTTTTCGTAGTTCCGCGAAACTCAAACCCAGGAACAACCTGCTTGGTCAATACACCCATGCAAAGCTGTATACCATCAGCAGATTCTTTGCAACGTCCATCATCAGAATTACAGATTGGGCAAGGGTTTGAGCGCTTGTTAAGGGTAAAGCGGTTATGCTGCGACATAGCTACCCTCCTCCAATGGCTTTGGGGTAGGCTTCAGCCTCAAAAATTCAAGGTATTTTTCTGCTGAAGCCAGGTCTAGCTGTGAAACTGTCTGTTGCATTGGGGCCCCTCGGAACCTCTCAGGTACAACGCAATTTGCATTCAGCCGAGCTAACTCGTGGCCAATCAAATCCTTAGTGTTTGTGGCCACTGCCTCAGGGCGGTTAGCTTCCTCTAGCCGAGCTACAAATCCCTCATCCTCCCAGCGCTCTTGATTTCACCAGGTCGATGGCATCGGGACATAGGCTTTACTGCCATCTTCTTCGGCTTTTGCCGGAAAGTCAGTGTCGTTGACTAGCTGCCAAGCCAAAAAGATTTTCTTTCTAGAAGCTTTCTTTCTGGCTGCCCTATACGATTCCCTCGCCTTACCCACAGAAACTTTCTTAAACGCTTTAGGCCAGAACTCGGTTTCAAACTCAAAATCCCAAAGTTCATTTCCGGCTTTCTGCTCTTCAATTTGCTCATCCGACCCTGAAAAAATATCACCCTGGCAATCGCCCTCTGTTTCATCGTCGTTAGACGATAGAGAAGTATTCTTAGTATTCTTAGTATCTTTGGGTGCCTCATTTTGAATTGTTGCCCTATCCTCATTTAGATGGGGTGTGGTGCCTCTTTTAGATGGGGTGCTCGTATTAGGGGTGCTCGTATTAGAAGGGGTCCCCTGGCCTCTATTAGAAGGGGTAGCTGCTTCTTTTAGGGTGATTACTTCTTCGGGAGTTAACCAATCCTCGGGAGAGGTCGGAGTGATTTTGTTCGTCTGCCCTGGCCGAAATTCAACCCTTATCATTTTGGCCTTAGTCAGTAAGGAGATTGCATTTCTGACTGTGTGCTGATTTAACATGCACGTTTTAGCCGTTGTTGAGATGGCTTCAGTGTGTGTGCTTTCTCCACTGCGTGAGCGGTTAAGGATATGGCAGTAAACTCGATGCTCGGCAGCCGAAAGCATTTGTTGCTCAAGTCTGTCAGTGATGAAAGAGAGTTTTTTCATAGTCCCACCCTTGCCAAATCAATGAAGTGCTGCTTAGCGGAGCGATAGGAGCACCATAAAGCCATCTTCTCGACATCGCTAATATGGTCAAAATTCACTGTCCTGGGCGGTTTTTCAGACGTACAATCCCGCCCCCTTTCCTGGGTTGTTTCTTCCATGCTCGTTATGTGTCGTGAGTTAACGTGTAGCGGTAGTCGATGAACCAAGGAATAAAACTGCTGCGGCTCTTAGGGACTGGCGCGATCGCGGCGATTTATCCCCCTAAACAACCTTTTCAACGCCAAATAGACATAGGCAACAGCTAGATCCTTTAGTTCCCCTGCTCGCCACTGCGGCAGGGTCCGATAATCAAAAATGTGCTGCCATCGAGCAGTGTAGGTAGTGCCCGCGATAGTGACCGGCAGAGCAATGGAAATACGATTCCAGTTCTGCTCGTACCATGAGACAGACTTCGCAATATCTCCGTCTGTGATCA
>CALCPB010000581.1 GCA_937897665.1 uncultured Halomicronema sp.
GGGTCAGTTTTCAATTGGTTGGGGACAAACAAGTCTATTCTCCATAATAGTTTTACAGTGCTTATTAATTTTTCATACCTTCATGATCCTTGATTTTAAGCTCGCGTTTCAATATGACGATCCCCAAGAGCTTTGCAGGCACTTGGAAGGGGCGTTGGTAAGTGTTGACAAATTGCAAGGTCACTTCTGTCTGAGAGTCAGAAATAGTGCGCAGGTCGAAGTCTAGATAAGGCGTATGCTTCAATGGCCCGTCATTGACGAGAGTCATAGATACCTTGTTGTGCGGTTCGAGGTCAATAATCTCTTGATGGCCGAAGCGTTTACCTTGGCTGAAAAAGACTGTCCGAGCACCGACTGTGCCATCAATATTTTCTAATGAACAAGTTGATCCGGTAGCTTCAGGCCAGGCAGACCACTGCATCAGATCTTCTTGCAAGCGGATGTTGTCATACACCTGCTTGATGGGGGCATTGACGATGATTTTTTCTGAATAGCGAACGACGTTGGGTAGAAAGATGACTAATACCAGCAACACAACGGTAAGCAGCAACAGGCCGTATAGCGCAATTTCCATTGACTTCTCCATTCAGGATTGACGACGGCTACTTCTCTACAAAAGCCGGCTATGATTGTGGATGAACATCATTAGAGCGTAAAGTATCTTGAACGTCAAGATAAATGCTGCGGATGATTCTGAGAATCTGGCCGCTGTCATCATGGCCGGTCGTAGAGTTCACGCGGCGATCGACACGATTGATTATGTGATTTCTGAGCACCTTGGCATCCACCGGAATGATTTGCGAGCGCTCAATCTTTTAGAAGAAGGGCCACTTTCACCTAGGAGCATTGGCGATCGCATCGGGCTCACCAGTGGCTCAGTCACGGCGCTGCTCGATCGACTAGAAAAAGCTGGATTTGTAGAGCGCCGACCCTCAAAGACTGACCGCCGTTCGATCGAGGTGGAAATTACGCCGCACCGCCATGCGGAGATCGGTGCGCTCTATCGGCAATGTGCAGATATTCTGATGCAGACGTTTGGCGAGCAGCAGGGCGACCAGCTCAGAGCCTCGGCAGACGTATTATCAACATTTGCCACAGCGATGGAGCAAGTCGCTGTGGCCTTAGCGGTGTGATTTTTGAAGCTCAGCCGTGGCCGTGTTTTGAGCTGGTTTCAATGGCATCTGTCTGCTCTGGCGTAGTGTTAGGCAGCCGCATTGCCAGATCGGTATTCTTAGACGATTTACGGTTTGAGCTATTCAGATACGTAGTGGGTGTCGGGCCAAATCTCGTTGATTTCGGCAGCTTGAAAGGCAGCGGTGAAGCGCTCCCAAAGAATGCCGTTGCAGTCAGTCTCGGTCGTGAAGCCTGAGGCGGTGTCATCTTCCCAACCCAGGTGGCGCAGTTCGCCAGGGACGCAAGCAGCATCTTGCCGTACAGAAAAATTGAGCGTTGCCGTGCGCCACAGGGCGTACTCGTTGGGCACAACCACGCAAGGCTGAGCCCCGAGGCGCACCGAGTAGTCTTGCACGGTGGCGGCAATGTCGTGGGTGGCGATCGCAATATGAATTCGTGGCATTCGTAAACCGTTAGCTCCTATGGGTGGGTGGGTAGACAACGCGAAACCGCTCACACACCAGCGGCATATCGAGGGTCGGTGCCCTACCAATTTTCGGTAAGACCCGTGAAAAATATCGCCAGTGTTCGCGCCGCCAAGCGTCTAGGGTGCGGTCATCTTCGCCTTCATCGTAGGCAAACTCAGCATCCACTTCATTGAAGGCGCAAACCCGCACCTCCGTCGTTTCCGTGATGCACAGGGGCCGGTCCTCACTGTTAAGCACAATCGTGGTTAACCCCACCGTTGGCAGTGGGCTCTGCTCGGCTTCCCATTCCCATAGGGCAGAGCAGGTGGCGGTTTTGATACCGGCAAGCACCAGGCCTCCGAGGGCGTCGGCGAGGGCGGGCGTATCGCCAAAGGCTTCGGCCAAGTAGGGGCGATCGCCAGCTGCATCAGCGGGCAAAGTCTGAAGATAGCGTTGCCAATAATCGGCGATCAGGGACGAGGTCATCAGGGTTGCCAGGGCATGGAATTGCTAGGAACGCCGCTCCAGAATTTTGCGGATATTCGGCAGAGCGGCAGCAATGTCATCGGGGGTGTAGGCCGTTTTTTGCCAACTCTCTCGCTGGGCCAAACGGTTGGCCCAAGCGCTTAGGCGAGGATAGTTTTCTAAAGGTAAAGACGGCACTAAAGTGCCCGCGACGATGTCGGCCAGGGTCAAGTCTGTACCGGCAAAATAAGGGCCTGGAGCCAAGAGCTGTTCCAAAAATTGCAAGATCACGGTCACGCGGGCTTCAGCCGCTGCCAGCTTTTGAGGCTCAACCTCCAGACCCACCAGCGGCCGCGTCAATGGCAGGGTCTCTGGCTGCAACTCGACGACGGTAATCGTTTCCACCATCCGCACCCGAGCGATCGTCTCCGGCTCGCTGGGCATGAGTGATGGCGTGGGATATTTAGTTTCTAGATAGGCCAAAATGGCCAGTGATTCCACAACTTGCAATGCCCCATCGGCGATCGCGGGAACACGCTGTAGCGGATTGATTGCAGTAAACTCATCGCTGAATTGATCGCCATCTAAGCGGATCAAAATTGGTTCGAAGGGGATTTGCTTTTCTAGCAGAGTGATCCAAACCCGGCGAGCATTGACGGAAACGGGATTGTAATAGAACTTCAGCATGTTGCCTCCGGCAAAAGAAATAGACCTTGACTCAAGTCATTGAAACGGTTGAACCAGAGCGAAAAATTGTCTATCTGCTCAGTATAGAGAGGGGTGAGGCCGCCGTTATTTACCTCCCGCGACATCAATAAACGAGCCCGTGGTGTACGCCGCCTCTGTCGATAACAACCACAGAATGGCGTGGGCCACTTCGATCGCTTTGCCCCCTCGCTGCAGCGGCACCAAGGCTTTGACCCGCTCAATCCGATTGGGTTCGCCTCCACTGGCGTGGATATCGGTGTCAATAAATCCGGGACGGACGGCGTTAACGCGAATGCCCTCGTTGGCAACTTCTTTCGCGAGCCCGATTGTCAGAGTATCGATCGCGCCTTTAGAGGCCGCATAGTCCACATATTCACCGGGTGAACCCAGACGCGCCGCCACCGATGAGACGTTGACGATCGCACCGCCGGTGCCCCCGTGTTGAGTCGACATGCGTTTAACCGCTTCACGCGCACAGAGAAAACCACCGATCACGTTGACTTGAAAAATTCGCTGTAGCCGCGCCGCATCCATACTCTCGACACGCATTTGCGCCTCTAAAATGCCTGCATTATTCACCAGTGCGGTTACGATGCCTAACTGGTCATCCACGGTTTCAAAAAGCTGCATCACCTCATGTTCTAAAGCGATGTCTGCGGCGATTGAGATCGCTTGGCCACCATTCTGAATAACCGAACTGACGACGCGCTTGGCCGCGGCCTGATTGCGCCGATAATTGACGGCCACGGCATACCCCTGCTGGGCGGCCAAACAGGCCGTCGCTGCCCCAATGCCCCGGCTGCCCCCAGTGACAATCAGGACTTTTTTGTTTTCATGAGCGCTCATAGACAACTTTTGACCTCACTGTCGGCTTTGCTCATTCCATGCGGTTCGGGAGATGAATCACGATCACTCACCGACGGCATAACGTGCGCGGCTGGGGTCAGTTAAACTTTGGCCGCGTCTGGTTCAAGTATCCTTTGGCTGGGATACGAACAATCCAACACGAGGCAGTCGGTCTTGGCGCGAAAGGGGCCATGCACCTCACCGGGCGGACGGCTAGCGTAATCACCTGCTGTGAGCCAGCGATCGAACGCTTGGTCATAGAGCTGACCAGAAACGATGAAAATCTCTTCGGGATAATCGTGCACCTGCGGCCCGAACTCTGCCGTATCAGCCCCGGCTTTGAAGCGGGTCAGCCGCGTGTAGTCTCCAGTGGTTTCATCAATGGCGAGGAACAGCTGTTCGATCAGGCCGTGGGTGCCTTCAATGACAGTCCATTGATCGGCATGGTCGGCCTGCAGTGGATTCCAGTAGGTCGCTGTGGTTTTAGCCATGGGGAGGGTACCAATGATCAGCGATGAGCGGTGTCCTCATCGATATTCTTGCCAAGGAATGATTTGCCGCTCCGGTTTAAGCATGGTCATGATTGAGATGGTCGTGATCAGCCGCAATTTCCTGCGCTAGGGCAACAACTTTTTGGTCGATCGCGTGCGCATCGAGCAGGCCCTTGGCGATCAGCAGCTTTTCGCAGGCCTGCAGCCAGCATTCATAGTAGGTGCGAGAGTCGGCGGTGCTAGATTCCGCCGTGGCGATTTCTTGAACGAGCTGATCGTTCCA